>CANLCA010000326.1 GCA_947487925.1 Verrucomicrobiales bacterium
AAGCTATCCAGCGCCCATCGGGAGACCAGCGTGGGTGCCGATCTTGTTTCGGGCTTTGTGTCAGCTTCTTAGGCTCCCCTCCCTTGGCAGGCACCAACCAGATGTCGCTATTGGTCTTGTTCTCCTTCTTGTCGACATCCGTCACTACGTAGGCCACCCATTCCCCGTCCGGTGATGCCTGAGGGTCGCTCACTCGCTGGATTCGAAATAGATCTTCCGTTTCCATCGGGCGCGCCGAACTCGTCAACGGCGACAGAAACACCCAGATAAACGCCAAAACAACCCCCAGGACATCATTTTTGGAAAGCATAGGGGTCAATTACCAAAGCCACTTCAAAAAGGCGACACCAACCTTTGGCACAACGGGAACCGACCGTCACAAGTGAAGCTTCGTCCTCAATTGCGAACGTTTCCGGAGGATTTCACGAGTCCGTTGCATCCTGTCGACAAGGGAGATGAAACGATCACAATTTGAGTTAGCCACCATAGCAAGGGTTTGCTAGATTGAACCCATGAACAGCTCTCCAAGGCCAGGCCAACGTCTGTTGATTATTTTGTCTCTGTTCCTAGGCACCCTGCTCGTTCAGACCCATGCGGCCGTTTCCAAAGGCCTCACTCTCGTCCGCGAAGGACATTGGTTGATTATCCGGGGACAGAGTTTACCCGGTGAAATACGAATTAATTATCTGGAAGCCTATTGTCGCGCAAACTCCACCGATGCTGATTGGAGCCAACACACCACGATCCCGCATCGCAACGAATTCGTCTCCCTCAACAGCGCTGGGACGATCCTCAAGCTCAAGGACACGCTCGCCGATGGAGTGATTGTTCAACACACGATCACGGCCAAGAGGGACGAAGTGAATTTCGATCTCACCGCTCATAACCCTGGAAAATCAACATCCGAAGCGCATTGGGCTCAGCCTTGCGTTCGATTGAGCGCCTTCATGGGGTTCGATGAAAGAACAGCCTCCAATGCGACCGATTATCTGCCACGCAGCTTCATCTTCCTTGACGGAAAGCTCACACGGTTGCCCACACACGATTGGGCCACTCAGGCCCGGTACGTGCCCGGTCAGGTATGGTGTCCGGCGAATGTGCCCCGCACCGATGTGAACCCACGCCCTCTCAGCCGATTGATCCCAAGCAACGGGCTCATCGGAGCCTTCACAGTTGACGAGAAGCTGGTGTTTGCCACTGCATGGGACCCTTATCAAGAATTGTTCCAAGGGGTGGCGCGATGTCTCCATAGCGATTTCAGGCTGGGGGGCCTGAAACCAAATGAAACAAGGCATGTCCGAGGTAAAATCTACATCGTGCCCAACAACATCCCTGCCCTGCTGAAACGCTACCGAAAGGATTT
Source organism: Verrucomicrobiales bacterium (assembly GCA_947487925.1). Lineage (GTDB taxonomy): Bacteria > Verrucomicrobiota > Verrucomicrobiia > Limisphaerales > F1-80-MAGS106 > F1-80-MAGS106. Next base: position 1,364 of record CANLCA010000326.1, read on the forward strand.
CCCAGAATCAGCAAAGGCCCGTTAGTTCCAGCCGATCAGTCCAGCCGCTTCTCATCTGCGTCGATGAAGTCCACGAAGCTCCGGATATCATCGCGGTGAGCCATGCCAGTCTGCTCCTTTCGAGTTCGCAATCGTTCCTGCATCGCCACGTCATCCTTTTTTGGATAGTTGAACATGCCTTCTCGATGAGCCTCCTTTTCGGCCTCGGTTTTCTTCACGGTTCGAAGCACCCAGTCCGCCACTTCCCCGTCCGTCACGGTACCCTTCACGACCGCAATGAATTCATCATGTGTCAACCCCGAGGCCCGCAACCATGCGGCATCAAACCCTTTCCCAAAGTTGTTCAGATAATCCACATGTAACCTACCGGCCAAAAACAACCGTATCTTGTCCACATAACGAGGCAAATGGGCCCACCCACACATGGTTTCGCGCGGGCTCCTGGGATAGACAGTGTCGCTCATCGGAACAATCTCTGCGACTGCCGGTGCCGTGTCAATGGTGTTAGCCGCTGTGTTCGAAATTCTTCCGAAGAATTCTTCACCTACCCATAATTCCTGTTTGATCGCTGGGCAGGATCGCCCTAAACTTGAAGAAAATCGTTAGCCGTGGCATTGTTCGAAATTTCCTTGATGACTCGAGACAGCGTCAGGGATAACATGGGAAATCATCGCATGAAATATCTGGCACTTTACTCACTGGGAATTTCCCTGATGGCTCCTTCCATCAGGGCGCAGGCGAAGCTCGATTTCGTCAAAGACATACAACCCATCCTTCAACAAACTTGCATCAAGTGCCACGGCGCTGAGAAGCAGAAGGGCAAACTGCGGCTTGACGCTGGAGAACTGGCCATGAAAGGCGGTAAAGGTGGGCCAGCCATCGTCGCTGGCGATGCCTCCAAAAGCGACCTCTATCGGCGCGTCACTCTCCCCAAAACCGACGATGATTTCATGCCGTCGGAGGGTGAACCCCTGACAGCCAAACAACTCGAGATGCTGCGAGATTGGATCAACCAGGGCGCTTCTTGGCCGGCAAGCGCCACGCCCATCGCGTCAAAAGATGGAGCATCCGGCGCACCTCTCGAAATCAAGCTGCCCGAATACAAACCATCCGCCGCAGAAACCAAGGCGATCGAAAAACTCCTTCAAGCAGGCATCGATGTCCGACCCATCGCGATGAACACACAATGGCGTGAGGCAAACCTGCGACTTCTCGGAACCAATGTGTTGGATTCTTCGATCGCACCCCTGAAAGACGTCCTGGGCCTCGTTGATCTGAACCTCGCCCAAACAAAAGTCACGGACAACGGACTTGCAGCGATCAGTGGTCTGAGCAACTTAACTCGCCTCCACCTCGAACTGACAGGTGTCACCGACGCGGGACTCACACATATCAAGAACCTTTCCAATCTCACCTATCTGAACCTGTACGGCACCCCTGTCTCCGATGCGGGATTAGCCCATCTGACAGGACTCAAGAAATTGAAGAATCTCTACGTCTGGCAAACAAAGATCACTGAGGCCGGAATTGCTCAGATCAAAAAAACCATTCCTGGACTCGAAGTCGTCGCAGGCCTAGAACTGAAACCGATCGAGAAGCCACCTGAGAAGAAGGAAGACAAGAAGGAGGAAAAGAAAGAGGAAAAAAAGGAAGAGAAGAAGAAGGATTAGCAGGAAAAAGGGACTCAACCCGCCCTGTGAGCCTCCAAGTGACGCCAAAGCTGCTCCATGACACCCTGGGCTTCCTGGACGGATCCATCGCTCATTTGGCCACCGTAGGCAACCCGTCCGTAAATGCTCGCAAAAGACGCGGTTGAGTCGGCCATTTCAGGCCACTGATTCCCTAGGGCGCGCAGGAATTCACCAGGAGTTTGGTTGGGTTCCCGGCGGATCTGTGAACCCTGAGACCAAGATTCCATAGCTTCGAACGTGCAACGAGCTAGTTCTTCGATGGAACGGTGGTTTGCCGCTCCCGATCGAAAAGGATTATCGAGGGCCTCGAACGTTTTAACCGGCGAGTGTAACACGTGGCTGACCGGGGTGGATGGAGCTGAATCGCCGCCGAGGAGCTTCCTTAAGAACTCCTTCCACGATCTCAATATTTCCAAGAAAGCGGTCGTCAACGAGATCCGGTTCCTGTAAATATGCCAGGCGGCGAAGAGTGCAAGCGCCGCGTAGACCAGATATTTCATCCCTCCCCCCAGGCCCAGCGAAGGGGCGGGCTCGATGGCAGGCGATCCTCGCGGAACAGACTTTTCTCCGCCTCCATTCCGTTGACCTTCACCTCGGTTGCTGCGTCCGCTGACCTCCGATTCCTTGCCAGCTCCGACATTTTCAGCCGAGTTGGGGCCGTCCTGACCACCCTTCATGTGGTTGGAATGTTTTTCAACCCCTGGCAAGGAGGATGGCTTGGATTGGGCTGATGGCTCTTTCTTTTTATCCAACGAATCCAACAAAGATGTCAGCGAATAGGTTGCTTGCGGACGGGGCAGCAGGACTGCGAGTCCCACCATCACCGCTCCGAGGACAACACCTCGTCCCACCCAACCCGCCGCCATGGTCCCGGGCATCGTCAAACCGCGGCGACGCAGATACCGTCTCAAATTGAGAAAGCTCGAGCAGAGCAATAAACCCAGTGCCGCGATCACATAGACCAACACAAAGCCGAATGCATCGTTCCGTTGAGCCAATTGAGCCTTTGGAATGAAGTGCTGTCCCAGCCCAAAAAGTGGTAGAGCTGCGAGAGAAAAATAGATCACCCACATGCCAGGGCTATGAGGCAGTTCAGGTGGCTTTTGGGTTGGCCGCTTCCGGGGTTGAGTCTGGGATTGGAGCCCCTGCAAAACGTCGCCCCGTGAGGTTCTATGGATGACCGTCGAAGCCCTCGCTGGCATCGGAATGTGATCCAATCTACCAGAGCCTTCGATCTCCACCAAACGGGGAGACTTACCAGCTGGCTTGGCTAAACTGGTTTCAATACGATGCTTTTCATCAAACCCAGCAGCTTCCAGCAACCCTTCACCGCTGGAGTCCTGATCCTCATCCAAGACGGTGCAATCCCAAGTGATTTTGGATGCAAACCACCATGCAAAGGCGAGCAGAATCCAGGATCCAAACACCCAATCAACATAAATGGCCATCATCGCCCCGGTCGCCACCCCAAGCAGAATTCCATAGAGCGCCCCTTGGTTTGAGCTGTTTTGAATGGCGATCCTTGAAACCAAAACCGATGCCGTCACAAACCAAAAGAGAGTCCAGCGAATCAGTCCTCCGTTGTCGCCTCGGTAGGCGACTTCAACGCAAAAAAACACCAGACTTCCGACCAGCGCCATGATCAAAATCGGACTGATCAGGATCGCGAGGTAATCCGCGAACGACTTCTCGTGAGCGGGTTCATGGGAGTTCATGACAGCATCCTCCGGGAGCAAACCCCGGCGACT
>CANLCA010000327.1 GCA_947487925.1 Verrucomicrobiales bacterium
CCCAGTGTCCGTGAATGACACCTATTCCACGACCGAGGACACGATGGTTTCCCGAACCGCACCGGGAATGCTGCTTAACGACAGCGACATCGATCTGGATACATTGCAGGTGATCGGTGTGGATTTGAGCGGCACATTCGGTTTGGTTACGTGGGCAGCTAACGGCAGTTTTGTCTACAACCCGAACGGCCGCTTCGAATCGCTCCAAGGAGGGCAGAGCGCTTCCGATTCGTTTGGCTATACGATTGGCGATGGTCGAGGGGGGCAGGCGTCTGGGTCGGCAACGTTCACGATCGCTGGGGTAAACGATGCACCCGCTCCCACCAACGACGCGTATGGCATTTCGGAGGATCTGGCTTTTACGGCCAACGCGGCAAATGGGTTGCTTGGCAACGATTTCGATCCGGAATTTGATAATCTCCAAATCATCAGCGTGGACTTAAGCGGCATGATTGGCCAGCTCACGTGGCAACCCGACGGCAGCTTCCATTACGATCCGAACGGGCAATTCGAGTCCCTGGACATCGGGGAGTCGGTTCAGGAAACTTTCCGCTACACGGTGAGTGATGGCAATGGAGGGCGAGGAGATGCCATCGTGACCCTCTCCATCACTGGCCGGAATGATGCGCCCGCGTTTTCGGGCACGACTTCCAACACTCCGATCCTCGAAAATGGTCTGCTGACTTTGACAGGAACCTTTGTGGCCCAAGACCTTGTCGACACTTTCGTTCTCCGAGTGGACTGGCGTGACGGAAGCCCTCTCGAGAGCTTTCCATTCGCGGCCGAAGTCAGGGCATTTAGCGTCACTCATCGCTACCTCGACAACTCCGTGCCATCGCTGGGTTACGACATCGCGTTGACTCTAACCGATGACGAAGGGTTGATGGATTCGCACACAACGAATGTCGTGGTCAATAATGTGGCACCGGTGGCTCAGGCGGACACAGCCATGACCCAGTCAGGCCACTCGGTGGCTATTGCCGTGTTGCTCAACGATACCGATGTGCTTGCCGACCCGCTGAGTCTGCACGGGGTCACGCAGGGCTTGCACGGGACGGTGGCAATAAATCCAGATGGGACGGTCATTTACACAGCCGATCTGGCGTTTGTTGGTGAGGACACTTTCACCTACACGATTCACGATGGCGATAACGGCTTTGCTACCGCTTCCGTGGAAGTGACCGTGGAGCCGGCAAACGACATGCCCGTGACGCTTTCGGGTAAAGTAACCTACTATGACGGGCTCAGGATCGTCCCCGGGGTGACGATGACTTTGGGAGGATCACAGACTGACACCGCGACCACGGGTAGCGATGGTAGCTTTGGGTTTTCAGTCCCTCAAGGAGTGGGCGAGTACACGCTGACGCCGAGCAAGTCCTCAGAATCACCACCAAGCCAAGGAGTGACCACCCTGGATATCGTGCTCATTCGACGTCATATCCTTGGAATCGCGCTACTGACTTCCCCGTATCAACTTTTGGCCGCGGACGTCAATAACTCCGGAACGGTGACAACGCTCGATCTTGTGCTAATTCGCCGGCTGATTTTAGGGATCACTACCTCATTCCCAGGTGGATCGTGGAAATTCGTCGATTCCGAGGCCACATTTGTGAATCCAACAGCACCCTGGAATTTTGATAACAACCGTTCGGTCTCTAATCCGAGCGCCGACCAGAGCAACCTCGACTTTGTGGGGATTAAGATGGGCGATGTGAATGCCTCGTGGAGAGCTCCGTAGAGGCTGTCATGGGGTGAGGGGGTGAGACTGCCAACATTTCGGACCTCAATTGAGGGGGACTTGCGGTGTTGAAAATCCTGTCCCATAATGGCGTCTCAATGAACACGCCTGCATCCCTAAAAAGCAAACTGGTTTATCTCGTCGCAAATGGCGATCTGCGGCTTTCAGCAAATCAAAAATGCTGGCCACAGCAGCACAAAATGGAAACCGCCCTTGCGCGGGCCTTGAAGGAGGAAGGATGGGAGGTGGTGCGGGCGCACGCATTCGATCCCCTGAAACAGCATGGCTTTATCGATTCTCAGAAAATGGGGATCAAGGTTTTCCGGGACATGGACCCTGCCGCCCCTGTGATCGTTGCGGAATGCGTCTGGCAATACAGCCAGCATCTGTTGCCTGGGTTGCACACGCATCGGGGGGCGATCCTGACTGTAGCGAATTGGAGCGGGACCTGGCCTGGACTGGTCGGATTGCTGAACCTGAACGGTTCCATGACGAAGATGGGCATCCGCTACAGCAGCCTCTGGAGCGAGACGTTTAAGGATCGACTCTTCCGGATGGGACTTCGACAGTGGTTGCAGACAGGGGCCATCACTCATGATCAGAGTCATGTAAGGGATTTCAGCCTTCTGCGAATCCCGGCTGAGGAGGACCTTCTAGGGCGCGAGTTTGCACGTGGCTTCAAGCGTCATAAAGCCATCATGGGAGTGTTCGACGAAGGATGTATGGGCATGCACAACGCGATCATACCGGATGAACTCTTGAATCCGACAGGGGTTTACAAGGAACGTCTGAGCCAGTCCGCGCTGTTTGCCGCGATGACGCGTGTCAGCGAGGAAGAGGCCTGCGGCGTCTATGAGTGGCTCAAAAAGCGAGGCATGCGGTTCCTTCTTGGAACCAACGAAGAGAGAGATTTGACGGCAAATCAGATCCTTGAGCAATGCAAGATGTATATCGCGACCGTACGCATCGCAGAGGAGTTTGGATGCGACACGGTGGGAATTCAATACCAACAAGGCCTCAAGGATCTCGCACCCGCGAGCGATTTGGCGGAGGGGTTGCTGAACAATGTTGATCGTCCTCCGGTGAAGGACTGGTTGGCCTCGAAAGTTCTCTATGAGAATGAGGCGCTTCCACATTTTAACGAAGTTGATGAATGTGCAGGGCTCGATGGGCTGGTGACTTACAGGCTGTGGCGTCACTTGGGATTTGCGCCTGAGAACACGCTACATGACCTGCGCTGGGGACAGCATTTTCAGGCCGATGGATTAGACGATTACGTGTGGGTATTCCTCATCTCTGGGGCGGCGCCTCCGGCGCATTTCATCGGGGGTTACAGAGGGGCGTCGAGCGAGCGTCAGCCCTCCATGTATTTCAGGCTTGGGGGCGGCACTGTCAAAGGCATTTCAAAGCCCGGGTTTATCGTTTGGAGCCGTGTGTTTGTCATGGATGGAAGGCTGCACTGTGATTTGGGCGTGGCAGAGATCGTGAGTCTGCCTCTTGCAGAAACGGAACGGAGATGGCGGGAAACCACTCCGCAGTGGCCCATCATGCATGCGGTTCTGAAAGGCGTCACACGTGACCAAATGATGGCGAGGCATAAATCAAATCACATCCAAGTGGTTTATGCTCCCAGTGAACGCCAGGCGTTCCGCGCGCTCAGAATCAAGGCGGCATGCCTGGCTGAGTTGGGGCTCGAAGTGCATGTTTGTGGCGCGCTGGATCTGGCATGATGGAGCCTGCCGGACTGGCGGTGATCCTGAACCCTTCCGCGGGGGGAGGGGCAGGCTCTCGGCGATTCGCGCCCTGCGCCGCCTTGTTGTCCCGGGCCGGATTTCATTTTCAGGTTCTCGAGACCCGTCAACCTGGTGATGCCCGCCGGCTCGCGCGGGATCTCGCCGGCGGAACTGCGGCTCCCTTGATTGTCGCCGCAGGCGGCGACGGCACGGTGAATGAGGTGGCCAGCGGAATCCTTGACCATGATGGGTCCTCAGCGATCCTTGCCGTCTTGCCCCTAGGGACCGGAAATGATTTCGCCAGGTCGCAGGGGGCGTCCTCTGTCGAAAAAGCGGTCGAGATTTTGGTGCGCCGACAGACCCATCGCGTGGATGCCATCCGGTTTCAATCACAAATCGGCGGTTGCCGATGTACTTCGTTTGCGTTGCTGTTTGTGGCCGTGGGGTTTGTGGGCGATCTGCTGCGAGCCACGTCCCCCTCCGTCAAACGAATGTTCGGCCGACGTCTGAGTTATCCTGTCGGGTTCTTGAGGGCATGGATATTGGCTGTGTCGAAACCGATGCGCTTGACCCATGATGTTGGATCCCACGCCGGAGAGTGTTTGTTGGTGTGCGCCTGCAACTCTGAATTCGCGGGAGGGCACAGCCTCCGTCCAGCTCCCGGTGCGGTTATGGACGATGGGCAGCTCGAGCTCCTGATTGTGCGCCCCCTGGCGCGATGGCAGATTGGCTCTCAGTTTCTCCGTCTCATGCGCGGGACACATCTGGCGCATCCCGGTGTCATCAGTGTCAAAACGACCAGGATGCACCTCGAATCGACCGCCAAGCCCGGAGTGCAGGCGGACGGAGATCATTTTGGAGAGCCCCCATTAAACCTGGAAGTCCGACACAAGGCGCTCACAGTGTTATGGAACTGCGGTTCGCAGCTCCATTCTTTCTTAACTTAAAACGGCCGTTGAACAAGGTGTCGATTGACAACGGCCTTGATGACAACGGTTGGATGATAAAAGATTGGGAAGGATGCGGCAGATCTTTGAGCCTGGAAAAGGCAGCTGAGAAACCACTCATCTTCGCTAATCACCACTCATAGAACAAGATGTGAAAAATAACGATCGGGACGCCGGTTCACTGTATGGGTGACGTGCTCAGTCGGAGTAACTTCTTCACCATAAGTGTCTATCAGCGAAAAGCAGTGGTTCAACCTCGGTTTTTCCTTGAGGGATTTGGTGAGTGACTTGGAACGATTTCATCGACAGGACGTTGCGAAGATGCGCTCTGGGCAACTCCCGTTTCTAGGCGCATGGCTCCCGGGAACGATCAACGG
>CANLCA010000328.1 GCA_947487925.1 Verrucomicrobiales bacterium
CTCATTGAAGCCGAGCGTCCCCGTCACCCGATCCGTCACAGCCACCAAGTTCTTTCGCAAAAAAAGTTGGATCCGGCCCGTCTGATCCTGCACATGACCAAAAATCAGCGCGCCCTGTTTCCGCCATGACATCAGCCGCCCAGCGACGGTGACGACGTTGCCATTCTGATTTTCAAAATCGTCATGAACGACTTTTGAGTAAACCGTGCGTTTGCTGGTGGAAGGATAGGGATTAAGTCCCAGCTGCCTCAGCGAGGCCGCTTTGTTCAACCGGATAGCTCGAATTTCCGCCAATGGGTTTGTGGACACAATTAAACTCGGGTTTCAATAAGTAACGGGAGGCAACACTACAGATCCCAGCCGCGGCAGTAAAAGCAGAAAGTGTCGCGTAATTTTCAAATTGGTCAGCGAATCCGCTTGTGGCCATCCCCGTGTTGAGAGTAGGGTTCCCGAACCTAATTATGTCGATCCTGACAGGCTGCATTATAGGATTCATCGCCTGGTTCCTGGTTCGCTATCTGGCGGCTGGGCTTTTCACGGTTAACCAAAACGAACGCGCCGTAAAAACCAGCTTCGGCCGCGCCCAACGCATCGGAGCTCTGACGACGGCGGAGGATCCGATTTCTGAGGCGTTGAACGAGGATGAAAAATCGCGCTACACCTATCCGCAGGTACGCGTGATCCCTCCCGGAGGACCCTATTTCAAATGGCCTTGGGAGCGAGTTTACAAGGTCTCCATCGCGACGGAGACCGTGAATATGGCCTGGGATCCCGAAGATCCGGAGGCGAACAGCCACGGCAAGATTCTTGAAGCCGTCACAAAGGACCAGCTCAATACAGGCCTGACCGGCCAGATTCGCTACCGCGTTTCTGAACGCAACCTGTACGCCTACATCTTCGGCGTGAAAAAACCAATCACCCACGTGATGGGCTATTTTGTCGCGGTCTTGCGGGAGCGAATAGCGAATTTTGAAGCCCCTCGAAACGCGCCGGACAACGCGGTTGTGGGAGGCCCCGATGCCACCATCGTCACCGGCATTTCCATCAATGACATACGGAAGAATCTGCGCGATCTGAACGAGCACATGGATCAGGAATGTAGATCCTCCGCGGCGCGTTATGGGATGCTGCTCGACGCTTCTCTCATCACGGGAATCGATCCTCCGGCAGAGGTCGATTCAGCCCTCGCCGCCATCAATACCGCCTACAATCAGGTTTCTTCGGACATCAGTCTCGCCCAGGCAGGAGCGGATCAAAAGATCGTGCAATCCAGACGCGCCGTTGAAATCGAAACCCTTCGAGCCCAGGCTGAGGTCGAGCCTTTGTCGCGGATGGCCGGGCAGCTCGGCGAGCTCAAACGCGGTGGCCCGAAAGCGCTCCCGACCTACGTGCGCAATGTCCGCCTGGCTCTGTTCGAGAAGGCGCACAGAATCTACCTGGAGCCACGACAATGAATGCTCTCGCTGCCGCCGTGCTGACGTTCGTCGCCTGTTTCTTTTTGGTCCCGCTGTTGCTCGCCGTGGCGCGTTTACTCGGCTTGTACGTCATCGTGCCGGAGCGAAGGTGTTTCGTTTATCTTTTGTTTGGTAAAGTCGTCGCGACCCTTGACGAACCAGGTTTGCATCTGCTTTTCATGAGGATGGGCTGGAAAGCGTTTGTCATCTCCTGGCTCGGACGCAGGCACGTGCTCGACATGCGTCTCGACCAAGAATATCTCCGCAGCCAGCCAGTCAATTCCGAGGAGGGTGCCCCCATGGGGATCGGGATCTGGTACGAGATGTTTGTGAGCGATCCGGTTTCTTACCTCTTCAAAAACACCGACCCCCGCGGTTCGCTCGCCGCCAATGTCAGCAATTCAACGGTCCGCTGCCTCAGCAATCTGCCACTGGGCAACATGCTCATCAATCGCCACTCCATGAGCAGCACGGTGCGTCAGGAGGTCTCCCCCAAGTCCCACGAATGGGGTTATAAATTGGGCTCGATCTACATTCGCAAAGTCCATTTCCGAGACGTCGCCATGACGCGGCAGATCGAAAGCAAAGTGGTCAATCGCCTGCGCCAAGTCACTTCAGCAATCAAGCAGGACGGAGCCAATCAAGTGAGTATCATCGCCAGCACAGCCGAGCGCCAGGCTGCTGTCGAATTCGCCAAAGCGGGCGCCATGCGCCCTCAAATCGTAGGCGCCGCCTTGGAAAAGATCTCGCAGGACCCGGAGGTCGCCGCCGCGATGTTCGAAATCCTGGAAACTCAGAAAACCCTCTCAGGCGAGTCCCTCATCACGCTGCTGCCTCCAAAAGCCACGCTCCTCGGCGAACTTCTGGCATCGGGCGAAGTCAAGGACGTCTCTGACAAATCCACGATTCGAACCGAATCCCATCCGGAGATTCCTTGAACTTTTTATGAGCGTTTCTTCGAGCCTCAGCACCTGGGGGTTTCTGCTTTAGATGCTTTCTGGTTAGTTCCTACACCAAGATCCACTCCACATTTCGTTGAAAGAGCCAGCTCAGCGGCGCGAATGACCTGTGCCTTTATGGATCTGGTCAGCGCTGCGATTCAGACACTGGGGAGGGAAGTTTTCCACCCGCGCTGAAGGCGGGTTTTTGAGGGCCGAACGGCTGCCACCCACGTTTCCGCGGCTTTCTGCATTGATTCCTGTTTTTCGCGTGAAGATCTGTATCTGTGACAATCAGTTTATCCCCTCCGGTGTCTTTTAATTTGAGTCAACGCGCTGGATCGCAGGAGCGCAAAACATCCTCTTGATTTCGGTTCACATTTCCATCACAGTGGGAGCGCTGCTGAGCTCTGGCTTGGCATTTTTCACGAACCATTAACGGAATGGCAAAAGAAGAACCGATCGAGTTGACGGGCGCCGTGATGCAGGTCCTTCCCGGGACCATGTTCCGAGTCAATCTCCCCAATGGCCACGAGGTCCTCGCCCATATCAGCGGAAAGATGCGGAAGAATTTCATCCGCATCAGCCCGGGTGATAAAGTCAGGGTCGAGATGTCTCCGTATGACCTCAGGAAGGCACGGATTACCTTTCGGGAACCGGACTCTCCGCGAATGCAACCGGCTCCCCAGCCCAACAGAAGATAGTTCCGGAACGAGTTCGAAGTTTGACCATCGCCTCGCCCTCATGCATCTTGGGGTGAGGTAATGGTTGACGGCATTTCGAATCATTCGACGAAGCAACCGAAACGTCCGCTGATCTTGGCGTTGGGCGTTTCGGTCGTCGTCCATTTGCTGCTCGCAGTCCTCGTTCAATACGCACCAAAATGGGAGTGGGCTCGAAAAAATCGGTTGCTCAACGCCTTGGTCCGCGAAGCCGCCCCTCTCAAGATTCTTCAGGATCAGCAGACAAAATCGAACGAAAAGGATCAAGAACCCCAACTTCAGTATCCCACGGTGTTTGTCGAAATCCCTCAGGAACAGGAGGTTTTAGAACCTCCCAAAGATACCAAATACTACTCGGATAAATCCTCCATCGCGGCGAATCCAAATCCCGAGTTACTGACGGCAAAAGATTCACCAAAATTGGAAGGAACTCAGGACAAGGTCATTCGAATGGCTCAGAACCCGTCGCCGAGACCACCACCCCCCCCTCCCAAGCAGGAACCTGAGCAACCGCCACAAAACCCTCCGGAACAACAAAAGGCGGCGCCTCAACAACCCGAGCAAGCGTTGCCGAAACCAGAAAGTGAGCCGAAGGTGGGAGATCTTGCGCTGGCAAGGCCCTCTCCGTCCCTGAAGCCGCAGGCAACAGCCGGAAAGAGCTCAGCGCAAACTTCGGCTCCGAAACCTCCACCGCCGCCCAAGTCCACGCCTCGCCCCCGAACGCTCGCTCAAGTTTTTGAAAAGAGCCCCCAGCTACGCGGCGAGAAATATAAACAAGAGGGCGGAGTCAGGAAACGTGCCTTGACCGCATCCCTGGACGTCCGGGCTTCCAGCTTTGGGGCGTATGATCGCGCCGTCATCCAAGCCATCGAGGAACGCTGGTTCCAACTTTTGGAAGAAAACGCTTACACGGGGGAACGCGTGGGCAAAGTGATCCTTGATTTCAAACTCAAATACGATGGTTCCGTGTCGGATATGAAAGTGGTCGAAACCAGCGTGGGAGAGGTTCTGGCCCTCCTCTGTCTGCGAGCGATCAAGGATCCCTCTGTGTACGAACAATGGCCGTCCGATATGCGACTTCTCTACAGCAGCGGCTTCCGAGAGGTCCGCTTCACTTTCTATTACAACTGAACGGAATCAAACCACCCTCTATGCTCGAATTTATCCACAAAGGAGGACCCTTCATGTGGCTCCTGGTCGTCACTTCTTTGGTGTCACTCACTTACATCCTTGAACGCGCCTGGGCGCTGCGCTGGACCCGAATCGTGCCCGACGCCGTCGGTTCGGCGGTGGAAAGCTGCCAGGGCCGCAGCGATGTCCCGATGCTCCAGCGCGTCTGCCACCAACATCCCTCGCCCGCAAGCAGGCTGCTGGTCGCCGCCTCCAACCACCTCGACTGGCCAATCGCTGAAAATGTCGATGCCATCCAGACTAGGGCGCGCAAGGAGATCGCCTCAATGGAGCGCGGGTTGGTCATCGTGGAAGTCGTGGTCGGAATCGCCCCGCTCCTAGGCCTGGTGGGAACGATCCACGGCTTGATCACGATCTTCAGCGAGTTTGGCACAGCGAATTCCGCCAACAACGAGGTCCTTGCAAAAGGCATCGCGTTCGCCCTGAACGCGACCCTCATGGGACTTCTCATTGCGATCCCATCCTTGGTGGCGTGGAGCTA
>CANLCA010000329.1 GCA_947487925.1 Verrucomicrobiales bacterium
TCAAATGTTCGTACAACTCTTTCCATGGAGCTTTACCAAGACGGCTCATTGTGGCACGGCATGGGTTTGCTTGCCAACAGAAAGTCGACAGTCAAGAGTCGACGGGGTGCATCCAATAGTTGTGGATGCCAACCATCTGACCAAGGCGTGACTAGTCATCTGGATCGGTTGTGTTTGCTTGATCTTTTTGCGCTAGAGCTTCGTCCTTCGCTCGTTACGGACCGCGTCCCGATCCGCGCCTTGCTCGCTCATCGTCTTGCGCAACCATCTGCATCTGCTGCGCAACATCTTTTCTCCCTACTGAAGAGTCACTGCCAAGGCGGATGGTTTTCCTTCTGTTCGGTCTGGAACTTTACAAATCAAAGAAGGAACGGACGGAACCGAAAAACTTGTCACGGTACTGCTGGTGCTTCCGCCTTTCCTCGCCCTGGGGTATAGGCCCTGAACGGGCAAGCTCGTTCTCGAGCTTTCGTTTTGCGACAAGTTCGCTCAAGCTGTTGAGCAGCTCGGGATGGGTTGAAAATATTCCGGCCATCGACTCCTTGCCGATCTCGAAGAGTTCGCAATCTGTCACGGCCACGATGGTGGCGCTGCGCTGTTCTCCAGTCAGCAGGGACATCTCACCGAAACAATCTCCCCTGTATAGCGTGGCGACGTTTCTGGTTGTCGCTCCTTCCTTGATCATTACCTGGGCGCTGCCTTGAACCATGATGAACATCGAGGTTCCGGGATCGCCCTGGGTGATGATGGTCTCCGAAGCGCCAAAAAGTTGCCTTCTGGATTTGTGGAACAACAAGCGTTTCGCCTCGGGAGAAAAAGTGCTAAACGGTGACCGGTCGGACAACTCAATGAGAGTCGATTCCATTGGTTCCTGAACCGGCTTTGCTGGCGTTTTTTGGATGTGCAGGGTTTGTATCGGGAAGGGGATGCCGAGACCCTCGCGCTGCAGGGCATACCAAACATTGGTGCGGATGGCATCGACAACGTTGTTATAGTCGGCGTGGTCTTGAAGCCAGAATTTGATTTCGTAATGAACACTGGAATCACCAAACTGCACCAGGAATACTCTGGGCGCTGGGTCTTGGAGCACGTATGCCGCCTTCATTGTTGCCTGGAACAAAGCTTCCTTCGCGACGTTGGGAGGCACTTCATACTCCAGTCCGATCTGCATTCTCATGGCGTGGGCGGGATTGGGATAAGAAAGGTTCACGATCACCTGCTTGGTGATGTGATTGTTGGGCACATCCAGATAGACGTGATCGTTTGTGCGCAAGCGGGTGGAGCGCCAGTTGATTTCCATGACTTCCGCATGCCGCGAATCGAGGATCAGCCAGTCCCCAACCCGAAATGGCTTTCCAAAAAGAATTGCAAAGCAGGAGAGCACGTTGCCCAGGAGGTCTTGGCTCGCGAGACCCAGCACCACCGCCATGATGCCGGACCCGGTGAGGAGTCCAGGGATATGGACGTCATAACCGAAGCCGACGACTGAAAGGACCAGGCCGGCGAACAAACCCAGAGCGGCAACCTGGGTCAAAAAAATGGGGATTCTTACTTGGCGGCGGTTCTCGAAATAAGACTGCCAGAGAATGCGGTCCACCAAGGGGTTCAACAGGAATGCGCTCAAAATGATCGAGGCCGCTCCCAAATGCCGGCTGAGAGGGAACTTGAGATCGAGGTATTCCGTGATCGTCCAAACTGAAAACACTAACGCAAACACCTGATACATGGTGCCGAGTTCAACCCCCCGCTTGCGCTTGAGCCATCGGCCAAGCATGAGGAACACCAGGAACAGCGAAGGCACGCCGAGGAGCGCCTCCAGGACCAACCGTGTCAGGTTTGTTTCCATTCAGCCATGGTTACTCGGTCACAAAACGGATGACACGGGATTTCTCGGTGCGTTTGCGCCGAGTTTCATCGAGCTCCTTCTTGCGCAGTCGCAAGTTCTTGGGCGTGGCCTCCACGTACTCGTCCACGTCGATGTATTCTAGCGCCCGTTCCAAGCTCAACTTCAAAGGCGAGTTCAACTGGATACCCTTGCCGTCGCCCTGCGAGCGCATGTTGGTCAGGCGCTTCTCCTTCACCGGATTGACCGGGATGTCATTCTCCCGCGCGTTCTCTCCCACGATCATACCCACGTAAACCATGTCCCCGGGCTCGATCATCAGCCGTCCCCGCTCCTGCACCATGTTCAGCGCATAAGGCGTGGCCTCCCCGCTGTCCATCGACACCAGCGATCCGTTCTTGCGCGCCGCGATCTCCCCGCGGTCCTGGCCATACTCATGGAAAAGATGACTCATCACACCCATCCCTCGGGTCGTGTTCACAAGATCCGTCTCAAACCCGATCAGGCCCCGCATCGGCACCAGCGCCTCCACCGACACCGTGTTGGCCACGTGATTCATGTTCGTGATCTGCGCCTTGCGCTTAGCCAAGTTTTCCATCACTCCGCCAAGACAGTCGTTGGGCACTTCCACAAACAACTTCTCGATCGGCTCCATCGCATTGCCTTCCGCGTCCTTCTTCCAAAGCACTTCCGGCCGGGACACCAGCACTTCGTGCCCTTCCCGGCGCATCTGCTCCACCAAGATCGCTATCTGCATTTCCCCACGGCCCGACACCGCAAAGATTTTCGGGTCGCTGGTCTGCGCGATGCGCAGGGCGACGTTGGTCCGAGTTTCCTTCACCAACCGGTCCCAGATGTGACGCGCTGTCACCAGTTTGCCGTCCATCCCGGCCAGCGGCCCGTCGTTGACCGCGAACTCCATCTGGATCGTCGGCGGATCGATCGGAATGTAGGGCAACGCCGCCCGCAGCTCCGAATCGCAAATGGTCTCCCCGATGAACACATCCTCGAATCCCGTCAGGCCGATGATGTCTCCCGCATGGGCTTCCTGCACCTCGATGCGTTTCATGCCCTCGAAGTGGAAGATGGCCGTGATCTTGCCCTTGGTGATCGCCCCGTGCCCGTGGCGGCATATCGCCGGGTCTCCCAACTTCACCTTTCCTTCCACGATCTTGCCGAAGGCGATCCGGCCCAGATAATCCGAGTAGTCCAGGTTGGCCACCAGCACTTGGAAGCCGTCCCCCGCTTTGGCACGCGGAGGGGGAATGTGCTTCACGATCGCGTCAAAAAGCGGCTCCATCGTCCCCGCCACATGGTCCAGCTCAACCTTCGCGTAGCCCCCCTTGGCCGAGCAGTAAATGAACGGAAAATCCAGCTGCTCATCCGTCGCGTTGAGCGACATAAACAGTTCAAATACCAGATCCAACACCTTCTTGGGCGTCGCGTTGTCCCGGTCGATCTTGTTAATCACCACGATCGGCTTGGCCCCGGCTTCCAAGGCCTTGCGCAACACGAAACGAGTCTGCGCCTGCGGGCCGTCGGTGGCGTCCACCACCAGCAGCACCCCATCGATCATGTTCATGATCCGCTCCACCTCGCCCCCGAAATCAGCGTGCCCGGGCGTGTCCACGATGTTGATGTGGTAGTTTTTATACTTGAACGCCGCATTCTTCGCACGGATCGTGATCCCCTTTTCCTTCTCCAGATCCATCGAGTCCATCAGCCGCTCCTCCTGCGACTCGTGCTGGTTGGCTCGAAACGTTCCCGATTGCTTCAAAAGACAATCCACCAGCGTGGTCTTGCCGTGATCCACGTGGGCGATGATGGCGATGTTACGTATGTGCTGCATAGCTTGACTACCTTGACGTTTGATAACCGGAACCGAGCCCGGCAGTATGAGGCTTGCGGTGAAAATATCAAGCCTTCGAAAAAAAGAACCACGCAGGCGCAGGCAGGCAGGCCGCAGGCGGGCGCATCTCCGATTGAGGACGGATCTGGCAGGGACTGTCATCGTCAGGCCGAGTGACACAAGCTCCAAGAATTTCTTCATGTCAGGGACTCGTGTAACTCGTCCTTCCGAACAGGGGCTTGATGACGTTTTACCCTCATTCGGAGAGGGGCCCAAAGCAGTCCCCTAGTCATGGCAAAAAGGAGTCGACCCAAACTCGATCGCGCTGTGATGAAGGTGGTTCTGGGATGATTGCACGTAGGGTAACTCACGAAAAGAGCATCACTCAATTCATGCTTTGCTTGAGTTCGAGCGAAGTTTTACAACAGGAAGCGTGATGCTCAACTATTTTTGGGTCGGCTTGGGTGGCGCTTTGGGAAGCATGGGTCGCTTTTGGCTTTCTGGCCTCATTGCCCGACACTTTGGCGAAGTCTTTCCTCTAGGCACGCTTCTAGTGAATGTCAGCGGTTCTTTCGTGATTGGCTGCATTGCGGCCATCGCTGAACCTGGCGGCCGCTGGGTCATCTCGCCCTCCTTGAGCACATTCCTAATGATCGGAATCTGCGGCGGTTACACCACATTTTCAACGTTTAGTCTGCAAACTTTAAACCTGGTTCGTGACGGGCATTTTCTCGAGGCCATTCTCAACGCCGTGCTCTCACTCACCCTCTGCCTCCTCGCTGTTTGGTTGGGTCACTGGTTGGCACTTTCGAACGCGGCTTCAAAAGGACCCTGAGACGACGCCCAGGAATGCGTGGCACCCAGGAGCCCATGTTTTCTATTGATCCAATCGAGGGCGGCGCTAGCATCGTGAAAACCCCTTTATGGCTCAAGAAATTTCAATTCCATCTGGCTTTCTGAAGCAGACTCATGGTTTTCCGAACCACTCCTTTTTGGAGATGCCTTTGGCGCTGTGGGTTTGGGTTGTCCTGATAAGCTTTCTGGGGGTGTTGCCACTGGGAGCTGCGGATGGGACCGGGCGCGATTTCTCA
>CANLCA010000330.1 GCA_947487925.1 Verrucomicrobiales bacterium
ATATCCTTGGGGCGCCCGACGACAGTTTTACTTCGGAGGATTCGTTCCAGAGGAAGAACACGCACTGTTCGACCCAGCCATTCCAACCTGACAGCCTTCCTAAATTCGCCTAAGAACGTATTCAAACCATCCACTCG
Organism: Verrucomicrobiales bacterium; assembly: GCA_947487925.1. Taxonomy (GTDB): domain Bacteria; phylum Verrucomicrobiota; class Verrucomicrobiia; order Limisphaerales; family F1-80-MAGS106; genus F1-80-MAGS106. Next base: position 138 of record CANLCA010000330.1, read on the forward strand.
ATAAAGAAAATTGACGGTGGTGCCGTCCTGGAGAATCACCACCGTGTTCGCCACAATCTCAGCTCCCAAAGAACGACACAGATTCGTCATTCGAATGTATTTTCGGGACGGGAGATTGATCCAAATATCGGTGTCCAAAGTGGAATAGGGAACTCCTTGCAGGACAGCCGCCGACATCCCCGCGATCAGCCATTGCACTTTTTCGCGCTCAAGGGCCTCGAAGAGCGGTGCAAGCGAAGGAACTGCTGCATCCGTTGCCATCTTTCGTCGGGCGTGGAGGCCAGGCTGACGGCGTAGACGGCCCTTTCCCCGTCGCTTAATCCGGGCACTTTCTTGAGTTTTTCGAGCAGGCGTTTGATCTTTTTTTTCCGCACTGGTCATAGCATGCCGCCCGCAACAGTCCGAGTCGAGATTCTAACTGTCGTGATCAGAATGGCCGGCTAGTTGATCGCGCTGGCACCGCCTTGGTCGGGGAGGAGCCAGGGAGTTCCCGACCAATACCACTTGGAAGCCCTCATCGCTTCGACGTGGGAATCGACGAAAAGGACGTTACTGCGTCCGTCATGGCGGAGGTGTGGACCGCCCCAGTTGGGGTCCCCGGGAGACGTCACGCAGCCTGAGCATGGGGCGTCGTTTGCCGGGTCATGAACGATCCAGCACCCGGCCTTTTCGACGCTCGCGGCGGTGACGGATTTGAAAGGATCCTTGGAGTTCAGGGCGCGGCTGCCGCCGTCGGTGAGATGGACTGTGGACGAGGGGTTCCTGACGGCGGTGTCTTTGACCTGCGGCCAGTCCTTGATATCCCAAACACCCGGCCAATCGCAACCGCCCAGCTTGAAGTTCATGGCGTAGTTGGAAACGGCCTTGTCACCCTGGCCGCTCGGATAGTTGTTCACGACTTCCTTGAATTTGGAAGTGCGGGTAGGGCACAGAAGGAGGTTCGTCGTTTGAGTGTAGGGTTGGATGATGTTGAACCAGGCCCGCCGGATGGCATTGTCGCCGCGCACCTGGAAAGTGTGAGGAAACTTCCCGTCGTGGTCATCGCCGTAGATCTTGGTGGCGATGCCCATTTGTTTGAGGCTGTTGACGCAACTGATAGCCTTCGCCTTGGCGCGCGCCTTGGAAAGGGCGGGCAGGAGCATGCCCGCGAGGATGGCGATGATCGCAATCACAACCAGGAGTTCGATGAGGGTGAATCCAGCCGAAATCCGGCGCCTGGGCCGGAGCGTGGTGGAACCGATCGCAGTTGAAGCAGTGTCTAGGAAGAGCATAATGACGGCGATTGAGTGATGGGTGATCCTATAATCGTTCGCGTGGATAATGTGAAGAAGATTCCGGACCCTGGAGCCACAGAGGATGGGGCCATTGCGCCGAAGGCCCGCCAACTGCGCCTGCTCCCCTCGCCAAAACCGTTAACAGAGCGGATCGGGCGCGAGTTTTTCCTAGGGATCCCGCGCGTGCCTGGGGTCTACTTTATGTATGACGAGTCAGGCGCCTTGCTCTACGTTGGGAAGTCCTGCGATTTGCGCAATCGGCTGAACAGTTACCGTCACACTCATCCAGACAGGGACTCACGGAAAACGATGCGCTTAGTGCATCAGGTCCGCCGAATCGAGTGGCGAGTTTGCGAGAGTCCCTCTGCGGCCGTGCTGCTTGAGAACGAGTTATTGAGGACATTGAGGCCGCCCTTCAACCGCGAGAATACCTGGCCCCAGGCGTGTCTCTACTTAGGGACGCGCAGTGGGGGGGAAGAGCCTGCTGGAGGGTTGTTCTTGAGAGCCAGCCGGGAACGCGCGGCGGGCTACGCATGGTTCGGGGCTTTCAAGCCGGCCTGTCTTGGAGCGCACGCAGCATTGGCCAGGTGTCTCTTTGCGGCGGTGGAACAGCCCTCATCGGTGTTCGATCTGCCGTTTGGCTACGGGTCGGGGCGCGTCCCGCGCGAGGTCTCGATACGGTCGGGGAACGCGGATCCTGGGAAGCTGTTCGGGGACCTTTTGCGGGATTATTTGTCGGGCGAGAACGATCGATTGATCGCGGTGCTTGAGGACCTCCTCCAAGCATGGGCATCCACTTCGCCGCAAGCCCGTGGCTTGGTGGCGGGTGACCTGGAGTTTTTAAAAGGGTTCTTTAAAACCGGTCCCGCGCGAGTACGACGATTTGCGCGAACGCGACAGGATGGAAACGAACTGCTTCACCCAGAGGAACTGCTGGATTTTCTTGCTTTGGAGGGTTGCGGAGCCCGATGTCAATCTGCGCCAGGATCACCGGTCTTGGGCCAGGAACTCGGCCACGATGGCGCGGTGGTCTGAGGCTTGCCCCCAATTTGGCAAGGCAAGGATTCGCGTGCCTGCCTTTTGCCATTCGGCAGCTAACCCGCGGCTGAGGAGGATGTAATCTACGCGGCTAAAAGTGTCTTCCTTCGCGTAAAAATGGGTCCAAGCGATGCGACGCGGGTCGTCTTGCGACTCCGTGTTGGTGTAGGTGTCGCCATGACGTTCCGTGGGACGTGTGTCCACCATCGATGTTTTACCCTTGCCCAGTAGAACTTTCATCGGACGAGAGGCAGGAGTGTCGTTGAAGTCGCCGAGAACAACGAGGTTGGCGCGGGGGTTCGCGGTGAGCCGAATGTCCACCAAAGATCGAAGCTTCAGAGCTTCCTGTTCGCGCCATTCGGCCTCGTCCGCTTGGACAGCCGCCCGACGCGATTTCAAGTGCGCCGTGATCAGCGTGATCTGGTAGGTGGGGTTGAGGCGGATGTCGACTTCCGCAAAGCCGCGGCTGACGTGAAGTCGCCGCCCGTTGAGGAGGAAACTTTCGTTGGTGTGCGGCCGGCGTGCGACAATTTCGTATCGACTCAAGATGCTGAGGAAGATGTTGGTGTCCCAACCCCGGACAAATTCGCGGTGAGGGTAGTCAAGGCCCTCTTTTCGGAGCGAGGCCTGCAATTCGCCGAGGGCTTCGAGGCTTCCCATTTCCTGAATGGCGAGGATGTCCGCATTCAGAGCTTTGATGGATTCCCGAACCCTGGATTTGGCTGGCTCGGACTTGGCCCGGCGCGTGCCTTTTGGCTGGTCGAGATAGTTCTCGACGTTATAGGTGCCAATGGTGAATCGCCTGGGATCGGCGCCGAGGCAATCCGGGGTGGGAATCCCGGCAAGAGCAATGCCTCCGAGCAAGACCCAGGCCGCGAGTTGCGGCAGGGACATTCGGGGGGTTTGGAAGAGAGTGTGGCGCATAGCAATGAATGATTGAGTGAACAGACGCGGCTTGAAAACCAACCTCCTGACGGTCTGATGGCAACCCATTCAACCGCTGTCATTGAGATGTAGCTCAGGAACAAAATTTTTGCAAACCCAGTTTTGATTGGTAGGGTCTTGGCAGTTCCTATTGGATCGCGAACTCGGATTGCTCCCAAAGGAAATTGGTTTGAATTGAACATATGACACCCCTAGCGGCGGCTGAACCCGGCCCCAAGACAGGATCCCCTGTAAAGCTGCACGACAAGCAGAGTGAGTCGGACCATCGCGAACTACCAATCGACAAGGTCGGGGTACGCGGGGTGCGATTTCCGATTCAGATTCGAGACAAGGCGCACGCGATTCAAAACACCGTGGCGACAATTGGGATGTTCGTGGACTTGCCGAAGGAATTCAAGGGAACGCACATGAGCCGGTTCATCGAAGTGTTAAATGCCCACGGGAACATGGTGCATGTTGAGAACATCACGGAGATCTTGGAGGCGATGCAACAGAAGTTGAAAGCGCGATCAGCCCACCTGGAGATGGAGTTCCCTTTCTTTCTGACCAAGCGGGCTCCGATTTCGGGTATGGAAAGCGTGATGGATTACGTGGCGCGGTTCGATGCCACGGCGTTCGGTGAGGAGATCGATTTTCTGATGACCGTGCAGGTAGCGGTGACGACACTTTGCCCCTGTTCCAAAGCAATAAGCCGGTATGGGGCGCATAACCAGCGAGGCACGGTGACGGTCCAGATACGGTCGCGAGAAGCGATCTGGATTGAGGATCTGATCGCGTTAGTGGAGGCATCGGCGAGCAGCGAACTGTATGCGTTGCTGAAGAGGCAGGACGAAAAGGCCGTGACGGAGAGAGCCTATGAGAATCCGGTGTTTGTGGAGGATCTGGTGCGCAATGTCGTTCTGCGGTTGAAAGAACATCCGCTGGTCACTTGGTACAAGGTGGAAGCAGAGAATTACGAGAGCATCCACAACCACAATGCCTACGCCTGCATTGAGATGGGAGTTTGAGTCGATTAGAAGCGGCGCCAACGCGGAGCGAAAGGTTAAAATGTCACAGGGTCAAAATACCACTTGCAACGGCTATGGCCGATGCCTATAGTTCGCGCTCTTTTGAGAGAAACGACAGGTATTGGCTATGCGACGTCCCAAAGGCAATAAGACACGAAAAGCGGTGGCGAAACGGTTTAGAATCACGGCTACCGGGAAGGTGATGCGCTCGCGGGCGGGCAAGCGTCACTTGCTGTCCACGAAGAATGCAAAACGCCGCCGCAGCCTGGGAACCGCGAAGCTGGTGGACAAAACCGATGTCTATCGCATCACCCAGCGCCTGCCATTCAGCCACTAGGCCAGCCTGTTGGGTCAGGTTGGGATGAGCCCGG
>CANLCA010000331.1 GCA_947487925.1 Verrucomicrobiales bacterium
CGAGAGCCAGGCCACCGACCGCGCCTTCCGGATCGGGCAAAAGAAAAACGTCCTGGTCCACAAGTTCGTATGCCGCGGCACGATCGAGGAACGGATTGACGCGCTCATCACCGAGAAGAAGAAGATGGCCGAGTCGGTGCTCGGCTCCGAAGGTGGAGCGGAAAAACTGCTCACCGAGATGTCCAATGAAGAGTTATTGAGTTTCGTCGCCCTTGACATCACCTCCGCATCCGTCGAATAACAGCGGTGGTTAGACGCTTCAATGGTTTAATGATTAAAGAACTATGTCCTGGCATTCATTCCGGCCTTATGTGTCCGTCGCCGCACGCCGGCGAAAAGCCGAATCCGCGGCAAAAAAAATGGCTTCAAAATCGGGGCGTGTTCTCTCGCCCGTGCATTTAAGTGGCCGGGTGATCGCCATTACCTTTTGGGGCAAAGCTTGGTGCGATAACCTCGAATCCTACAGCGACTATGCGAACCGCCTCCCGCGCGGGCGCACCTATGTTCGCAACGGCTCGGTGATCGATCTTCAAATCTCCACCGGCCAGGTGCGGGCGCTCGTGCAAGGTTCTGAGCTCTACAAAATTGCCATCGATTTCCGCGCTCTCCCGCCAAAACCCTGGGAGGCGTTCAAGAATCGTTGTTCCGGCAAGATCACCAACCTCCTCGATTTGCTTCAGGGCCGCCTATCGAAGGAAATCCTCGCTGACATGACTTCCCGCGACACGGGCCTCTTTCCCGGGCCAAAGGAGATTGATCTCGACTGCTCGTGCCCTGACTGGGCTGACATGTGCAAGCACGTCGCCGCCGTCCTTTATGGTGTTGGCGCAAGGTTGGACGACAAACCGGACTTGTTCTTTACATTGCGTGGAGTGGACATGCAGGAGTTGATCACCGCCGCCAGCGTCACCGCGACGACGCCCCTGGCGCAGTCTGGAGCACCGGACTCGGCCCTTGCCGGCGAGGATCTCAGTCAGATCTTTGGAGTGGAGATTGAGGCGGCTCCAGCCGCCTCTCCGGTGAAGACGCCACGCGTTCGAAAGGCCCCGGCCGCTAAAAGCGTAAAGAGTTCGAAGGCAAAGAAAGCCGTCGCGAAAGCTTCAACTTCGCCCGCCCGCGCCGCGCGCGCTTCAAAAACACGGAGTGTGTGAACCGTCGTCCGCAAGTCGAAGGCAACCCCGCTCGGCGGTCGCGGCCAGAAGGTGAAAAGTTAAGCGTGTGAAAACCAGCGAGGAGTTTCGTTGAATTCGTCGCTCAAATGAATTCCCCCCGTCGCCGCCACCAGTGTCGTGGTCGCCACGAAGCGATGGGCGAGGTTGTCCACCATGACGCCAAACCCTTCCAATGTTCTGACTCCAAGAAGATTCATGTCACCAGGCTCTGCAAACACCACTTCATCGACGGTCTCGAATCCCTCCGCCCGCAGAATGGCATAGCCAACGTCCCGTTGGACGATCTGTTTCGTCGCCGTTGAAAACGCACGTTTACGTTGCGCGGACACGCCGATTCCATCCAAGACATCCTTGGGCAGCCACGTGAGCTCAGACCCGGTATCAACGAGCACTTCGATTGGGAGTGAAGCCCGATCGTCGCGCGGATTCCTGGCTGTTATGTTGACTTTGAATAAACTCACTCACGGTACCCTGTCATCGTGAGGCGCAAGGTTCAAGTGAGATCCCAAACCAGATGGCGCGCTGAAGGACGGGCAATCAGCGGCCCTCTTCTCCAATGGGAGCCCCAGGCATCCGAGGCGCGAAAAGTTCACTTGGGCTAACCGACGACGCCGTCAGGTTCCTTGCAAAGGCTTTTTCCGTAAGTCCCCAACGCCAGCAATGGCCAAGCGTTCCGGTACATGTCATATTTAAGGTAAAACACCTTCGGAAAACCCGTCCCCGTAATCTCGTCCTCCGTCCAGGAACCGTCCGCGTTTTGAGTGCGACAAAGGTACTCGATGCCTCGGCGCACACTGGGGCGATGCGGCTCATCGAAGGCAAGAAGGCCCATGACAGCCCACGCGGTCTGCGAGGCCGTGCTGGGGCCTCGAGCCTTGAAGACCGGGTCATCGTAGGTGTTGCAGCGCTCCCCCCATCCCCCATCATCGTGCTGGACGCTTTCAAGCCAATCACGCGCAGCGACCAGCCACGGCTGTGTCATATCCAGATTGAGGGCACGCAACCCGCGCAACACCTGCCATGTGCCGTAGATGTAATTGACGCCCCATCGGCCATACCACGAGCCGTCAGACTCCTGCTGCGCCTGGATGTAAGCGAGCGCGCGCTGTATTTGGGGGTGCTTCACATCCCATTTTTCCAATCCGAGCAACTCAAGAATCCGCGCCGTGATGTCGGCGCATTCGGGGTCCAGCATCGCGTTGTGGTCAGCGAAGGGCACTTTCTCCAGGATGCTTTTGGTGCAGTCCTTGTCGAAAGCGGCCCAACCTCCGTCGCGGCATTGGAACGTCATCATCCATTTCAGCGCGCGGCGAAAACACTCATCGCGGCGCTTCGGGTCGTCTGTGGGGATGAGCCGCAGGGCGAGCAGCACCATCGCGGTGTCGTCCACGTCCGGGTTCCACTTGTTGTTAAACTCAAAAACCCAACCGCTGGGTTCTGCGTCGGTGGGATTCTTGAAATGCCAATCGCCCTTCGTGCGGATTTCCTTATCGAGCAGCCATTCAGCGGCCTTCTTGATTTGAGGATGATCAGCGGGAACACCGGACTCGCGAAGGCAAATTTCGACGATCGCGGTGTCCCACACCGGCGAGAAACAGGGCTCGATCCGAACACGATCAGCTGTTTCGTGATGGAGTCTTAGGAGCTCGCGATGCGCGCGCAACACCTGCGGATGATCGTCGGCGTAGCCCAGGGCCTTGAGGGCGATGAGGGCGTTGAGCATCGCAGGGAAAATCGCGCATAATCCGTCGCTGCCCTCGAACCGTTCGAGCATCCAGGACTCCGCACGGCGCAGCGCGATGCCCCGGAAAGGATGCAAGCCCAGGCGTTGCACCCACTCAGCAAGCCGGTGCAGGCGGTTGAGCCAAAGGAAAAAGTTTCTCCAGCCAAAATCAAAGTAGCGCGGACGCAACGGCTCGTTCAGTTCCCATTTTCCGTTCGGGTATAGCTCATCCAGATTGACGCCGTCCTGGAGCGCGCGGGTGGGTTTGAAATGGTTGATGATGGCCAGGGGCACGAGCATTGAGCGCGTCCAGTTGCTCATGTCGTGGAAATTGACGTGAAACCATTTACCCAAAAGGATCACTTCACAGGGGATAACGGGCACGTGATGCCATTCCACGAGGCCGATGAGCGCAAGGTAAAGCTTCGAGAAAGTGTTCATCCGCGGGACGCCTCCCAGGGACGCGGCCATCTCGCGGGCCTTGAGCATTCGGGGGTCCGTCACCGCCACCCCAGCCAGTTTGAGCGCGAGATAGGCCTTGATGGTGGCGTTGACCTCGGCGGGACCGTTTGGGTAGATATTCCAGCCACCGTCTGCCAACTGCATCGAAAAGATATGGTTGACGGCTTTGACCTCCCAAGCCCTGTCCACCTTCCCCCACCAGTGGTAGAACATCACCGTCTCGGAGACGAGCGTGGAGTCCACAATCAGTTCGCCGATCCAGTAACCCTCGGGCTTTTGCAGGCTCAAAAGATAGTCCTGGGAGCGTTGGACGGCAGCCTGAAAATCAGCCGGTGGCGGGCCTGCGGCCGATTTGAGATCAGGGATTTCAGATTTGAGATCAGGCGGCGGCGGGTTCCTCGACGGAGCTTGCCCGGCCGACGCGCCCGCCCGGACAGGGTCGGAAATGATCAAAGACACGGGCGATATTTTGCGGATGGCATGAAGGGTGTAAAGAACTTATTGGTGATGACATTCCCTTGCTTTCCCCTTTCGGATGATGACTTTTTCTGATACACAGTCGGGGCGTCCGACTTCCACCTTGGTGGATAGGTTTGTTCGAATTCATGAAAACTCCTCTTCTTACCCCCCATCTCTGGATGTGTCTGATGTTCGCGTTTGCCCCGTACAGATTCTCGGCGCAACAGATCCTGGACCGCGATGGGGATGGCCAGAGTGACACAGCGGAACTGCGCGCGGGCACCGATCCAAACTCCGCGAGCAGCGTCTTCCGGATAACGGGGCTACCCCTCAAACTCACGGGGCCGGGCTGGCGAGTGACCTGGTCGAGTGTTGCGGGCAAGTCTTACAAACTCCAACGTTCCGAAGAGGATGAAAGGACGGTTGCCAGCAGGCTGTGGGTTGATGTTGCCACAGTGACGGCCACAGGCTTTTCGTCGACTGCCGATGACGCGACGCCCGGGTCTGCCAAGACGCAATTTTACCGGGTGATGCTCATTGAAAACCTGGCCGTGGACACCACCCTGCCCACCATCGCGAATCTTCGAGCCAACCCTGAGAGCGCGCAGGCGGAAGGCTTCGTGACTTTGACGGCCACTGCCCAGGATGATGTGTCTGTCTCCAGCGTCGTTTTTTACGAGGGCTTGAACTCCCTCGGCAACGGCGTCCGGACTGAAGATGATTCGTGGCGTCTCCTGTGGCCGGTGACCTTTGATCAAAACGGTTTGCGAGTTCTGACCGCCCGCGCGACCGACTCCTCCGGCAACGCGAGCACATCGTCCTCCCTGCCGTTCACGATCGCCATTGCAACCCGCCAACTCAGTCAAACCATCGGTCAGATCTTAGTGAACGCTGACAGCTTCAAAACTGAGGGCAATGTGGTCACTCCCACTGGGAATA
>CANLCA010000332.1 GCA_947487925.1 Verrucomicrobiales bacterium
ATGGACGTCACTCCCATCGGCACTACACGGGAGCCAAGCGGGTGCCGGTGGCTCATGGATCCCTCAAACCCGGGCAAGAGTGCCCCGACTGCAAGAAGGGCAAACTGCGCCGACGAGCCCGGCCGGCCATCGCCCTTCAAGTGACTGCCCAACCCCCGGTCGGAGCCGTTTTTTATGAGTTGGAATCCCTGCGATGTGACACCTGCGGAAAAGTGTTCACGGCACAGACCCCCCCCGAGGCGACGCGGGAGAAGTACGATGCCAGCGTGGGAGTGATGGTCGGGCTCATGCGCTATGGCAGCGGGATGCCCTTCTACCGGCTGGAGCGGCTGCAAGAGAGCCTGGGGGTTCCGCTGCCCTCTTCGATTCAATGGGAACAAGCCCATCGGAGCGCGCAGGCGCTGGAACCGCTCCTGGATCATCTGATCTATCTGGGGGCCCAGTCCTCACTGGTCTATAACGATGACACCACGATGCGCGTGGGACAGTTGCGTCAAGAAATCAAAGCCGAGGTCGATCCCGAGCGCACAGGCATCTTCACCTCAGGAATCGTGTGTGAGGCTCAGAACCATCCGATCATTCTCTTTTTTACGGGGCGCGCGCACGCGGGAGAAAACTTGGCGCGAGTGCTCGATCACCGGGAGCCGGGACTAGCGCCGCCGCTGCACATGGGCGACGGGCTTTCCCGCAATAATCCCAAGGGCCACGCGACCCAGCCCTGCAACTGTAATGTTCATGCGCGCAGGAACTTCGTGGATATCCGGGGCTCCTTTCCCGAGGAATGCCGCAGGGTGGTGGAAAGCTTCGCCGAGATTTACCGGGTGGAAGCCCAGGTCAAAGCGGACCAACTCAGCCCGGAAAAGCGCTTGGCGCTCCATCAAACCCAAAGCCAGCCGGTCATGGAGAAGCTCAAAACCTGGTTCACAGACCTGCTCTCCAACAAAAAGGTCGAGCCCAATTCCAGGCTCGGGCAGGCCATCGACTACATGCAGGATCGCTGGGAGCCCTTGACCCAGTTCTTGCGCATCCCAGGCGCTCCGATCGACAACAATGTCACCGAGAGGATGTTGAAGATGTCCATCCTCCATCGCAAAAACAGTTTGCACTATCGCACTGCCCGGGGAGCCTCTGTGGGGGATTTGTTCATGAGTCTCATCCAGACTTGCCGCGCCAACCACGCCAATCCGTTTGACTACCTGCTGGCCGTGGTCCGAAATCCCAAGGAGGTCATCGCCGATCCGGGCCTTTGGATGCCCTGGAATTATCCCAAACCGGAGTCCTAAGCTCGAACCGGCTGATCGCGACAGCCCAACGGGGCAGGATCTCAGAGTAGACACCACAAGCCCTGCCACCTGCCACATCCTGGTTGACTTCAGCAGGAGCCGACTCCCAAAGCGCGCGACATCGCCCAACCGAGTCGCTCCCTGCTGTTGGGATCCTCAACCTGGACCCGCATCCAACTCCCCTCGCTGGCTCCCGCCAAGTCCGACGCAGGGGAAGTTTTTCACAAGCCAGCCCACCCCTTCCTCATCACTTTCCTTGCCGCCCCATTCCCCGAGGAGGGGCGGAATCCTCCGCGAATGACCTCGCCCGTCCCGGCTCTTGAAGAAATTTGCCCTGCCGCACGCTTGCCGAAGGCACACGCTGAATCTGAAAGAGGTCAAGGCGGCGGGTGGCGACGAGTGGGTGGATTGCCGGGATCGGCGGACTGTCGGTCTGTCGGTTCACCTTTAGCGTCCGTGACGCAGCGTCCTGCAGGGGGACATTTACGTCCAGGATCTCTGCCGATGCTCGATGGGTTGACGGAACACCACGGATTGCTGCGCTGGTCCGTGGAATACATTAACGCTAGGCGGGTTCATTAACCTTACACGTCGGGTTATGCGCGCCCGTAAGGTGTGCTATAGTCACTCGAATCACGTCGCTCCGAATCTGCGGCGCGGCGATGAAACTAGAGGCCGAAACTGCTCGGATCGGCGTCCATCCCTCCGTTCGCTCTCGACATCGGCGAGCGGGTCGAATATCCTAAGGGCGAGATGGAAGCTGGAGTCACGACCTGATCAGATCATAGAGACTCAGAGTAACCGAACAAATAAACCTCACGTCCAGTCAAAGCGTAGAATGCTAACTTAAAATCTCCGTTTTGTGGTCGCCTCTGGAGGGCAGGTTTTAGATTACCTGGGGCCGACGCAATGCGACTTTCGTCACCGATGAATCGGTCAGGGGAGGACCGAGAAGTCCGATGCAACGATAATGTTTTGTGATTTGTTGCAGCGATTTATGGAAAGAACTTTTGATGTTACCACGTGAGATACGTTGGGTGATCGAGGGAGTGTTGGCCTCGAGTGGACGTCCTGGTTTTCCAAACCACTCCGTGTCCACAAAAGCCGTCGATCAATGGATCGCGCGGATTGATCGTCTTGGTGTTCGATCCGTAATTTGCATGCTCTCGGAGGATGAGGAAGCTGTGTACTATCGTCGCCTCCGACAATCTCTCGTCGACTGCTATTCCGAAGCAGGGCTACAAGTTCGACAAGTATCGTACGAAGACATGGGAGTTGCCGTTACCCTTCCGATTTTGGTTGATAGAGTGCTAACAGCCTTCGCTATACTGCCAAAGCCGGTGCTTGTTCACTGCAGTGCGGGGGTTGAACGATCGCAATTGGCCACGGAATCAATCTGCCATGCATGGAATAGCGCCAAGATCCATCAAACATTCACGTAACCCTCTACCACAGTCCCATTACGTTGCAGTTTCAGCTCGCTCGCTCGAGGCTGCTTGATCCTGACTCGCGAATTCCTCCGTTTATCCACTGGCAACCATGTCGCTTGAATCGGACCTCCCTATTGTCTTTGAACAGCTGCTGCAAGCCGGAGAGGCGGCTGAGCGTCTCCTCATGAATGTGGCCGAGCTAGAGTTCACTGTGGACTCTGGAAGATTGTTCATTTGTCAATTGCGAACCGCGAATTTGAAGGGCTACGCCAAGGTCGTCGCTCAAATCCACTTGTTTGCGGAAGGAAAGATTTCGCCAGAGGAGGTTCTTAAGCGGATCACCCCTTTGGACATGGCCGAAGTATTTCGCCCACAAATTCTCAATCGAGCCCAACTTAAACCACTTGGAACGGGGCTTGGAATAGGTGGCGGGTCGGGGTCTGGAAAAGCTTTGATCTGGAACGAGCGGGAGGACAACCATGACACTCAGGATCACCCCCGCCTACTGCTCGTTAGTGACCTCGCGCCTAAATGTTGGGGGACGTTTGATTCCAGTCTTGGTGTCTTAGCCACCTATGGAGGAGTAAACTGCCATGCTGCTCTGCAGTGCAGGCAACTAGGAAAACCCTGCGTCGTCGGCTTTCGTGAAGGCAAGCTCGATCCGGAAAACAGAACTCTGATCGTGTCAGGGCATTCCCCCATTAACCAGGGCGATTGGCTGACTATTGACGGTGCGACCGGCGAGGTGTTTGCGGGAATGGCAGAGATTGGGCCGAGGCCTTGGTCGATCCATCCGGAATTACAAATGCTTTGGCTCATGGTCGAGGGAGCTTTGTCCTCTGGTCGAGTCCCAGATACTTGCACCGGCGCGGTCTGGCGGATCTGGGATTACGTCAGGCATGCACTGCCACTTCCGAACCAACCAGGGGCTACTGACCCGACCGTGCTGGGTATTCATCGGCATCCAATCAGCAACCTATGCCTACTCGCTCCAGAGCGGAGATCCTGGGTTTGCGTAGATCCTGGGACGAGGTGGAATTACAGCGACATCGTGCTGGGGCTGATCACAACCTTAGACCGCCTGCTTCACTCTGTGGACCCGGCCGTTCCCTGTTGCAGGGTGCTCTGGGACCCAAGCGAACACATCGACCTTTGTGAAGGCCGACAATGGGTGGGGATCGAGTTTTATCGGATCAACCGCTACATACCGCATCTCATTGCCATTTCGACTGTTAGGATCCTGTTTGAATGTGCCGTTGCGTCTCCATCCGAGGCGTGGATCCTGGGTTCTGTTCGCGGGACTGGCTGGGGCGTAGTCGCTAAATCAAGAACGATCAAGGCCTGCCGAATCATCGTCAATGGAGCGACATTGGAGCACGAAGACATTCCATGCTTCTACAACTGGCTACGCCGACGAGAGTATTTTTCAAGGTGGTTTGAAGAAAATCGGACATCACACGCGGAACTCAGGACATTTCTCGAAAATTACGAGAGATCAACTAAAGTGGATCAGCGTCTCTCGGAGCTATGCTGTGAGCTTGATCTGATCAAAAACTCTCGACTGACCGCCTCGGGCATGTCGCTCATGGGTCTGGAGCAATAATTGAGCCTCAGGGCGAACGGCCGCAGATCCGAGACGATCGACACGACACCAAAAGCGATCGCGCTTACGAATCACGATTCACACCAAAACCGTCCTGGTCGCTCAAAAGTTTCATCTTGGACTCGATCTCGACCACACAGGTGATGAATCTGCTCTCGCACAGAGTCTTCAGCATGATCAACAGTGTTGGCAGGAGGTTGGCTTTTTCCGCGAGCTTCACCTCTCCAGGAGTCTGTGTGAGCGCCCTTGCACGTATCTCGTATAACTTGCCCATTGTCGTAAGGTCATCCGTACCTAGAAGCTCTCGCGATCCTAGAAACTCTGGCAGTCGAGCTCGAATCACAGGCGTCAACTCCTTGCAGATCGGTGGCAATGCGCTGATTTGTTCCTGAAGGACGTTGCTGGTTCGGAGGTCATCAATCCGCACC
>CANLCA010000333.1 GCA_947487925.1 Verrucomicrobiales bacterium
ATCGGCCCCGTGGTGTTGCTGAGGGTTCGGCGCGCTTTCACGGTGTCCTCTGGCCAGAGCACCGACGCGGCGGGCTTGTCCGGGTCGAGGTGAAACATCAGGCCACCCGCGAGCAGAAGATCCTCCCACACCACCGGCGTCGCAGAGGTGTAGTCGCTGTTCAGCGTCCGCCGCTCCCGCCACCATGACTCGCCCGTGGCCGGGTCGAGTGAATTGATCGCGGCCGGCGTCCACACGATGAGCTGCCTTTTCCCGCCGGCGCTGATGACGATGGGCGAACTGTAAGACCACATGTCACTCAACGCCCGCCAGACTTCCTTTCCGGTGTCTTTGTCAAAGGCGAGCACACAGGGTTCCGGCTTCCCGCCGGTCACGAGAATCAAGACGTTGCCCTCGATCAAAGGCGAAGGCGTGGTGCCGAAGGTGTCCCCGATGCCGCACTCCTTGGGCAAATCCTTTTGCCAGTTCACCGCGCCGTCGCGCACATTGAGGCACACGAGGTTCCCCATCCGGCCCAGGGCATAGACTTTCCCGCCAGCGGCGAGCGGAGTGCCGTCCGGGCCGGAATCGGACGAGGCATCGAAGGACCACTCGGGGTAGTTCACTTCGTCCGTGTGCGTCCAGAGCAGCCTGCCCGTCTTCTCGTCGAAGCAATGCACACGCTCCCACGCCCTCGGTTTCTTCTTCTCGGAGTCGGAAAGAAAGACGCATCCGCCGCTCACGATCGGGCCAGAAATCCCGCTGCCCACGGGCACGCGCCAGCGGACCTTCAGCCCGTCGGACGGGAACGTCTGCAGCAGCCCCGTTTCCTTCGAAACCCCGTCCCGCGTCGGCCCGCCGAACTGCGGCCAGTCGTCCGCCAAGAGAGAAGCGACCGAGAAGAGGCAAATCAGCGAGACTGTCTTCATGGAATAAATGTGAGAACGCCTAACGAACTGACCGACGCGGGCGGCCAGTGGTGCCCAAATTGAAAACTGACGTGGCTCGCCCGCGTTCGGTCAGTTCGTTAGGCGTTGCGGCTGTTGTGAAGAGACGTCGCATTAGGCTCAGTCCCATCTGCCTTCGGACTGCCTCAAGGCATTCTGCACATTCCGTGCGAGCATCGCCGCCACGATAGCGATGGCGCTCGAGGCAGAGAGGAAGAGGAAGCTCAAGAAGATCCCCGGTGGCCGGTCTTCTTTATCGCCGAACATGATGATGAAGACAGCTCCCACCGCGACGAAGCCAATGAGAGCTATCGCGTATCGCTTTATGGCTCGCAACGCATCCAAGGTCATCTGCGAAAATCTCCCGCTTTGCCTGACGTGTCCCAACAGTGCGAATGCCCGATAGAGCACTACAAAAAATGGCGTGGAACCCACATACACATAGGCCAAGAATGGATCTTTGAAGTAAATCTCGAAGATCGTGGCATGGGCATTCCTGCCCTCGATGTGAGGTTCCCAAAGCATGAAGGTAAGAGTGCCGATGCCGATGAGCACAATGGCTGCCTGAAGAAATAGTGCTAAGCTGCTTTTCATGGTTGTCCTCATAAGTGAGTGGTGCGTGATGTGAACCGTAACGTGCATTCACTTTGCGCCGCAAAGTTCATTCGGTCAAAGGCAAATTATGCGCGTTGAGCGACGCCTAGCGACAATATAGGTCAGCGACCGGAGCCATCAGTCGAGGACGTTCGATTCGTTTCGGAGCGAATCAACTGGCTCCCGATTCTCCTTGCTGTGGCAACGCAGCGGAGAATCAACAGCAGAGCGATCACGAAACAGGCGGTGGAAGCGGCAAAATAATGATGTGTGTCAGGGAAGGCGGAAATCGAACTGAATTCGAGGACTGCCAAAGAGCCGTGGACGCTGCATCGCGGTGCGTCCCGGTCGTCTCGCAGATCCTTGCCGCCTGTGAAGAGGCCCGGATCATAGACGCCGCGTGCGGGACACAGCGGTGTCCTGCGCATGTGTTTAATTGAACTCCCCGAGATTCGTTCGTTCCCACTCATTCAAGTCGCCTGAGTTGAACCTGTAGTGGATCATAGATAATATTCACGTGGCGTCGTGGGGTTCGGTGCCTTGATTGAAAGCAGGAACTGGTCGACGCCACCCTCCAAGCCACCGCCTCACTTATCGTCACCATGGGTTTGCTGGTGTAGCCTGAACCGGCGAACGTCACGGTGATGCCTGTGACGAATCCTGCGGTCAACGTCGCTTCGGCTGTCGCTTGTTCACCGGCCATGGTGCGAAGCGAGAGGAGCAAGATGAGGATCGTGAGAATTCGATTCATGGGAAAGTGCTTTTTCAGGGGTAACCCAACGCTGGTTGTTCAAGTGTGTTGAAAGAAGAAATAAACGATGCTGCCTTACACGATGAAGGACGGTTCCTGGCCTGGGCCGACATCCCCCATTCGCCCCAGGAGACGTTCAATTTGAAGGAGAGAGGCAACACTTGGGAAGGATATCCCGACTCGCTGTGGGTCATCTCATCGTTTCTCCAGTGTTCCTTCTTGCTCCAATCCATCCTCAAGATCTATAGTGTATGGACGATCTGAAACCAAAGTCCTATCAGTAAAAACCGCGGCGGTGGTGGAGTGAACTGTAGCGCGAGCTCAATTTACCGCAACGGCCCGAACCGCTATCATTAGCACCTGCGCTTCCCCCGGACTGAAGCCCGGTGCTAATGGAAAAGTGCAAGAAACCGAGAGCAACCCCGGTCCACGCTGCCCGCCAACGCAGGTTGAACACTCAAGCTCCGGTCCACTACAATCTCCGCACCGTATGCAACGACTGCTTGACACGCTGACGAATCTCTTTCCGGTTTGGGCCTTGCTAGGAGCGGGATTGGCGCTCGTCGAGCCGCGCTGGTTCACCTGGTTCAGCGGAGACCTCATCGTGTGGGGCCTCGCGCTCATCATGCTCGGGATGGGGCTCACGCTGAGTGTCGCGGATTTCAAACGCGTTCTGAAGATGCCCAAGGCAATCGCCGCTGGTTTCCTCATGCAATACACAATCATGCCTTTCATTGGCTGGGCCATCGCGAACTCACTGCCGCTGGATAAGCACATCGCGGTGGGCATCATCCTCGTAGCTTGCTGTCCCGGCGGCACGGCGTCGAACGTTGTTGCGTTCCTTGCCAAAGCAGATGTGCCGCTCTCGGTGTTGATGACCATGTGCACCACGTTCGCCGCCGTGGTGATGACGCCGCTGCTGACCAAGTGGCTGGCGGGCGCGATCGTGCCGGTGGACGCCGCGGGCCTGTTCCTCACCACGGTGAAGGTGGTGGTCCTGCCCATTCTGCTCGGCTTGACGCTCAATCACTTCATCCCGCGCGCGGTGGTGCGGGTGCTGCCCGCCGCGCCGCTCGTGTCCGTCATCTTCATCACGCTCATCGTCGCGAGTGTGGTCGGCCAGAACTCACAGCCCATTCGCGAATCCGGCGGCATCTTGCTCACGGGCATCTTTCTATTGCACGGCTGCGGCTTCGCGCTGGGGTATTTGTTTGCGAAGCTGTTCGGTTACGACCGCCTCGTCTGCCGCACGATTTCCATCGAAGTCGGGATGCAAAACTCTGGCCTCGGCGTCGTCCTGGCGAAGAAACATTTTCCCGACACGCTCGCGCCGGTGCCGTGCGCGATTTCGAGTGTGTTCCATTCGGTCATCGGCAGTCTACTGGCTGCGTGGTGGCGAAAACGTGAGGAACGGGAAGCCAAACTCGTAAACTCTTCGAATGCACGGACTGGAGGTCGACGCTTGCTGAGTTCGGACTAAACTGTCGACGCCGCTCTCGGTTCCGCCTCCTTACCTCGGCGGCTACATCTATCGTTGCCTGTGAAGCACGTGAGAAGATCATTAAACCACGGAACGTCCATAAAGCAATGTCCTATCAATGGCTGCCCTGGAATTATACCCAAGCCCAGGCCACCTTGGCCCCCGGCTGAGCACACCCTGACATCTCCCACAGAAAATGTTGCGCAGCGGTTTTTGCCGCCTCGCACGCTTGCCGAAGCAACAGGGTAGAGTTGAATGAATCGACCGCCGCGTTCCGCGAGCCGCCTGGCGAGGATGCGGTTCGCCGCGAAAGTACCCGGTTTTTTCGATTCGGGGCCGTAACGTCCGAAGGTGGAAGAGGGTTCCTTCGAAAGATCGATGAGTTCAGGAGTTTTATGAACAACCTAATCACTCCATTTGAACCGATCCGCCGCACCAACCCAGCAGGCAACCAATTCTGGTCCAGCCGCGATTTCGCGCAAGTGCTGCGCTATGCTGACTACCGGAATTTCCAGTCAGTTGATTATTACCGCAGCTGAACACCGAAGTCCCAGAGCAATTTCATCTGCTGACTTTCACCAGAGGAGACCCGGCGATGGCCATTTGGTGCTCGCACTGTGGGTGGTCGAGCATAACCTGCCTCCTCAAGCAGGTGGGTTGTGGTGTGTGAAGCAAAGGAGAGAGTCGGTTTCTATCGTCCCCGGCAGCCGCAAGAGACAGCGTTTTATTAGCTGGTTGCAAGATTCTATCCGGAGTTCGAGAGGGTTTATGCAGAACGCTACCAGGAGCGCTATGGTTTGTGGCGGCAGACCTGCCCGTCGAATCCTAGGCGCAGGCGGATCGTTGCCTTCATCGTTGGAAGGCAGAAGGCGGTTGTGGAAAAGATTCTGAAGTCCGGCGGCTGCCTGACGGGCTGTGGAAAGAGGAATCCGATCGAGGCCCGCGGCAGGTTCAGGGGAGGATTCAGGCTGAAACAGTGAGA
>CANLCA010000334.1 GCA_947487925.1 Verrucomicrobiales bacterium
CTGCTCGGAAGGCTGTCGCTGAGTCACGATTGTGAGATCCGCCGCCGTCACCCGTTGGTGATCCACTTGTTGCAACAAGACGCTGTCGTATCCCACGCCTCGGGCGATCCATTCTGACTGTCCCGATTGGGTTCCATCGACTGCGTTCCTCCTGGCGGATGGTTTGGCAAGGAGGAGCCGGAGGTTCTTTTTTTTCTGTAGAACCGCAAGGGCGTCCTCGTGGTATTCGGGAGCGACGATGACTTCGCTAAAGATCTCTGAGATCGCCTGGGCGCAAGCGAGATCGAGTGGTTTGTTCACGGCGATAATTCCACCGAATGGCGCCTGTCGGTCCGTGGCAAACGCTTTTCCCCAGGCCTCGACGAGTGATATCCCTTGCCCCACTCCACACGGGTTGGTGTGTTTCAAGATCGCAAGGGTCGGTGGATCCGAGCTGAATTCCGAGATCAACGCGGCGGCGGCGGTCAGGTCCAAGATGTTGTTGTAGGACAATTCCTTGCCGTGGAGCTGCTGAAAATGTTCGAGGAAACGGCCATACAACGCAGCTTTTTGATGAGGGTTCTCGCCGTAACGCAATTGCTGAACCCTGGGCAGCGACAAGGAGAGCGTGGATGGAGGCGTCGAGGGGCACTCTGTCTCATACCCGTAAGCCGTTGCCAGATGACGAGCGATCGCTCCATCGTATGCGGCTGTTCGCTCGAACACCCTGGCAGCTAGCCTTCGCCTTAGCTCCAAGGTAGTGGATCTGGTGGACCGGATCTGCTCCGCCACGATGTCGTAGTCAGCAGGATCGACCACGACCGTGACGCTCTCATGATTCTTCGCGGCGCTGCGGAGCATGGAAGGTCCGCCGATGTCTATGTTCTCGATGGCTTCGTGAAGCGTCACGTCGGGCTTTGCGACGGTTTGCTCGAAGGGGTACAAGTTCACAACCACCAAGTCGATGGGCCCGATTCCATGTTCCTCGACCGCGGCTTCGTGGTCCGGATTTCCTCGAACAAACAACAACCCTCCGTGGACTTTGGGGTGCAACGTTTTCACCCGGCCATCGAGCATCTCGGGAAAACCTGTGTAGACACTGAGATCGACGACTGACAGTCCTTCGGCGCGGAGCGCTTTAGCTGTGCCGCCAGTGGAAAGTATTTCAACGCCGATTTCGGCGAGGACTTTGACGAAACCAACCAGGCCGGTCTTGTCTGAGACGGAGATGAGTGCTCGTTGAATCACAGGGGAGTGGGGTGGGCGAAAAGTTGAAAGCTGAAAGCTGAAAGTAGAAAGCTAAAATTGTGAAAGGACAGAAGGGGGTGGGAATGGAGATTTACGGTTTGCGATCCCGAAAAGGGCAGCGCGGGCATACTTCGTCCCGGTCACTTCGCACGAGTGACCTAGAATGGTCGCGCTCAAAGTCGGGAATCGGCGGCCGGATGAGTGGCTGCCAATCACGCTAAACTGTTAATTAGCAGAATATTCCAAAATGTCATCAGCCAATAACCTTCAAGATGGCAGCTGAGCGTGCTGAAGATTTACAACGGCCTGTATGAGAAAGACTTGAGGAGGAGCGAGGCGTCTCATTCAGGGATCTGGTGAGCGACTTGGAACGACCTTGCGCCAGGAACTCTGAAGAATTGCCGCGGCCGACAGTTGTTTGAAGGGTTAGGTTTCACACAGCTTCTATGAACCTTACAACGGCAGTTGCCCATGGCAAATCTTCGCAAGATCCTGGCGATAAAGTCTTTCCGAATCAGTCACCAGATCCATAAAGGATATACCTCTATCTTCGTCAAGCCTTTCTCATCCAGGCTTTTGCAAACCTTCACGATGTTCAACTGCCGTTTTAAGGATGAATGTTTTGGACTTCGCTCGGAACCGCTGGGTTCTAGAGCGCTTGCCAATCGTGGAAGGCTGCGGCTTGTCCTGAGCGCATCTGTTTCTCGTCCAATAAGTTCCAGACGACCGCTTGGGAGATGCGAAAGCGGCGTCCGGTTTTTGAGATGCGTACCCCCGAATAGTTGTCGATAAACCCGAATCGAGTGACCTGATTGAGCAGCCGTGCGCGCTCTTCGCGATTCGGGGCTTCCGCCGTCAGCCTTGAGGGCATCCGCGTCAGTTCTTCCCAGGTCAACTCCCACAATTCCTGGGCTCGGCGGTTTCCGTAGTTCAGGATAGGGTCTGGTTCCGTGCCGTGTGAAACCAGCACGAAGGGAGCCTCGTACAACGCCTTTGAGAGTTCGAGCCCACCCGGATTAGTGGGAATCAAATCCTTGCGAAGCCAGCGTCTGAAACTGGACGCGAGCCCCTCGCAATGCGCGACGACGAAAGCTTCCCGCCACGGTTGGAAGAACGGCCCCAGGGTAATGATCAGTCAAGGCGTTTGACCCGTACGTTTTTGTAGCGGATCACGCTCTTCGGATCGTGGGCTTGAAACGCAAAAGTGCCCTCGGCAATTTTCCGTGTGAAATCTTTTCCCGCTTCCTTTCCTGCGGGCTCGGTGTATTCCATGACGGTTTTGCCGTCGACCTTGACCGTCACTTTGTTGCCCTGGACGATCACGTGCTGCGTCCACCATTTGTTGTCCTGTGCGGCGGATTCCTTCACATTCACGACGTCGTAGAGGCTGCCGGTCTTTTTCCAGTCGGTGTGTGTGTTGTTGACCTGCGTTTCAAATCCATACTTGGGCCAGCCGGTTTCTTGATACTGGGTGTGGATGTAGATGCCGCCGTTGGAGTTCGGCTCGGTCATGACATCGACCTTCAGCTCGAAGTTTTTGAACGGTTTCGAATCACCCGCGTAGTAGAGGTGGCACCGTTCGCCCTTGGCGACGATAGCACCATCGACGATTTTGAACGAGCTGGTGTTTTCGTTGGCGGTCTTCCAACCGTTGAACGATTTTCCGTCGAAGAGGCTGACGAATCCTTTTTCGGATTCCGCGGCGACCAATGGGGCAGAGATGGAAACAATGGAGGCGACAAGAAGAGCGAGTTTATGGTTCATGGGGTTTACGCTAAGCGCTTTCAGGTCATTCGCCAAGTGCGGAGATTCTCATGGCGGTAATTCCGCAAGTTGGTGTGGATTTCGGGCCACCTTATGAGTCTGCGGCGTGGGGTCGTGGTTTCGTGGACAGGTGAACCCGTTTCGCACACTAGCCAAGGTCCTCCCACGGTATGCTGTATCCAATACGTTGACCAAGGTTCGGAAAAAGCATTCTTTGACAGAACGAGTTCTTCAAATACGTTGAACGCCGTGAATAAAGCATTATCAAATCGCTTCGTCTTGTGGATGTTCGCCGGATGGAATGTTTTGCCTGCGGTGACGATCCTTGCCGCCAACCCGACTGCCTTGTCGGATGGCTACTCCGGAGCTTATCAAGCTGAAGTGTCGTATACGGCGGGATCGGGCATTTCTCAAGGTAGCGTCATGCTTGGCGATCTGAACACACTGCAAAATCGCGCCAGCTACATTGGCACGTTCTGGCGCAGCGAAAATTACTCCCTGCTGGCGGGCCTCGATTGGCAGCGCTTCTCCTTTGGCTTGCCCAGCGCCGCTCCGCTGCCGAACACCCTTCAATCCACTTCTCTTCGCCTAGGCAATGAATGGGGCTTCGCAGAAAACTGGACGCTGCGTTTGGAGGTCGAACCCGGCGTTTACAGCGATTTCCACGATATCACGGGTGAGGATTTCAATGCGCCTTTTTCTGCCCGCCTAACCTATGCACCCAACCAAAACGTCTCATGGATTGTCGGCCTTAACGTCAACCTGTGGAGTGATATCCCCGTTGTCGGCGGCCTTGGCGTTCGATGGCGGATTGTTGAGGCTTGGACACTCAGCCTGATCTTGCCTCGCCCGCGAGTGGAATTCAAAGCGTCAGACGTTCTGACCCTTCATGCCGGTGCCGAACTCAAAGGCGGCACCTATCGAGTCGCAGAAGACTTCGGACGCCACACTGGGCTTCCCGCATTGGATGGTGAAATCGTGGACTACCGGGAGATTCGTGCTGGAGGAGGTCTGCGCTGGCGTCTGCACAAAAACGCTGCTTTAGCCGCGGAGGCCGGATGGACCATTGACCGCCGCTTTAATTTCGATGATCAGAATCTTCAACTCAACGGCCGCGGTGCTCCTTACATTCAATTTTCGATCAATGGCACTTACTAGCCCGTGGTGACGGTGCTTCCCGAAGTTGGCGGTAGGAACCAGTTCCAAAGGTGGTGAAGGTCGCAATGTTCGACCTGGACGCTCTAGCGGAGCTCGCTGGTCAGTCCTGGCCATCTCCAAAAATATCCACACCCGCGAAGTCGTCGCTTGAGTTGCTTGCCCAGGGATTCTGCGGCGCCGCTGCCCATGGGAGCGCCGGCTTTCACCATCGACAGCACCCAGTTGGTCTAGGGCGTTTCCACATCCAAATGAAAATGATTTCCCTATGTGCCTAGGGCATGCACCTACCAACCGGTTTTGACGCGAATCTCACCGATTGTGACGAGAAACTTCTGGCAATCCTCGTCGTTGCGGAAGATCGGCTCACGCCGAACTCCGCGATTCACAACGTCCAAAATGGCTCCCGGATATTCCACTCGAAGTTCGCGCGCGAAGCCACCGAATGTGGATTTCCACTGGTTCGAGTCCGGGAGCTTCACCACAGAGGACACAGAGAGCACAGAGGCGGCAATGGAGAAGGATCGGTTCACTGGTATTCCGTTTC
>CANLCA010000335.1 GCA_947487925.1 Verrucomicrobiales bacterium
ACACAGCTGCGAGCCGGATTTCCGCCAACCGAGACCGGTCAACCGCGCCGACCGAAACCTGTTCTAAAGCGGGAGGAACAACACCCGCTGTGAGTGATTCAAGGCCCGCCTCAACCACGTCGATCCACTCGGAAAGCGACAATCGTCGCCCTCTGAACACCAGCTCCAAATTGTCGAGCCATTCCTGCATCGCCTGCCAAACAGTCCGATGCAGCATCGTGAGTTCCGGATGCTCGGGGTCGGTATTCTCGCTCCAGGTTGCCAACGTTCGTTCCACTGGAAAATGAGACCACGATCCGCGTATCGCCGCGGCCATCTGATCCCCGCTCGGTCCCGGCTGCTGGCCAAGCCGTTCCTGGAATTTCAGAAGCGGCCCGACCACTCGAGTCCGAAGTCCTTCGAGCGACCTCTCCGAGTCTGGAGCTCCTGCGTTTGCAGGAATCGGGCTCAACCAATCCTCAGCATCCCACCCTTTTGCCAAGGCCAGATTTTCCAACCTATCCACGAGGCTTTCATCGCCCGTGGCAACCCCCGTTTTCAGCAGGGCGAACAATTCCCCGTGGCGCCATCCCCAGCACGCAATTCGCAATGCGCAACGCGTCAGCTCCGCCACCGGATGATGGGAGACCGGCGCACGTTGATCCAAAAAGAAAGGAATCCCGTAGCGCCGAAATACCCGCTCGATCGTGGGTCTCGTCGACCCCAAATCCCGGACAATCACACTGGTCTCGTGGTAGCGTCCACCCCTTTTGACGTGCTGCAGGATCTCCCTCGCCACCACCACTAGTTCGGCCTCCGCGTCCACGCATCCGATCACATCCACACACCCTTCCGCCTCAGCGGTAAAGCTCTCACCCGTGCCCCAGGCCTTCTCCAGATGCGCCAAGGCCGGGCTTGAAAAGAATCGTTTACGCTCTCCACGATTGCTCAAGCGCACCGTTTCCACCTCGGCCCCGAGACGCGCCGATTCCACCATTTCACGGCAGCGCTCGAAAGTGTGAGAGGTGACGGACCACATCGACAGGTCGTCCGCGGTTTCCTTGGCATCTGTTCCTAGACAAAATGCCAGGGTCACCTGCCTGCAAAAGGGCAGAATCGATCCCAGCAGGCTGCATTCTTGGGCGGTCATCTCGGCGAAGCCATCCATCCATAAGCCTCCAAACTCCGGCGGACTTGGTCTTTGAGAGTCTCCTGCTTCAAGGGCTTCAGATGCCAAGTCTGGCAAACGATCCGCATCCTCCAACTCTTCCTCGCGCAACCATTCTTGATAGCGCTCGTAGAGCAGAGCGACGTCCGCGAGCTTTCGCCCGAGGAAACGCCCCTGCGAGAATTCTGTGGCCGCATCGCGGAGTGCCTTTGGGCCGATCCGAGACCGCTGGAACTCGCGGATCAGCAGGCTCAGCTGCCGGGCCAGGCTGGCGGGTCGCTGCTTGGGATCCAATGCTGTGAGGTGGGGCTGCGTCGAGTGCAGCAGAGCTCGCAAGGCCATGACACGCACCTCTTCGGACACAAGACGGGGAATGGACCTTCCGCCTTGCTCAAGAATGAAACGCGCCAGCCGCTCAAAAGAAAGGATCTGGAGGCGGGTATAACCGTCCACACCAGCACGCTGTAACAGTTGGCGTTCAACCTGATACGTGGCCTGTTTCGGGGTCAGATAAAGCAAGGGCATGCCGTCAGAGGATTCTCTGAGGTGCCCGGCCACCTCCTCCAGACACCAATGCGTTTTGCCACTCCCCGCCGGGCCAATTAAGAGCCGACATTTCATAGTTTCACTTTGGCGCCCCGTGAACCTGGGTCAAAAGTTCTTTGGAACTCAACAAAAAAGTTGAATCCTTTATGTTAACGCGCTGTCTATAGCGGGACATGCTAGCTTTCGATCATCAACCTCGGACCCGGCTCGTTTTTGGCCCTGATTCCATCGAAAGGGTGGGCGCTTTGACGCGCTCGACCGGGGCAACAAGGATATTGTTGGTGACGGATCCAGGGATCATCGCCGCAGGCCATGCCGCACGAGTTTCCTCGCTCTTGCAAGCGGCTGGCTTGGAGGTGTTTGTCTTCGATCGCGTCTGTGTAAACCCCACAACCGCCACCGTGGCCCAATGTCTTGAGGTTGCAAAACGGGCCGCCATCGACGGGTTTGTCGGCCTCGGCGGAGGCAGCAGCATCGACACTGCAAAGGGGTGCAACTTTCTCCTCACAAACGGCGGGGAAATGAAGGACTATTGCGGTGTGGGCAAGGCGTCCAAACCGATGCTGCCTCTGCTCGCCATCCCGACAACCGCTGGAACAGGAAGCGAATGCCAGTCCGCCGCGTTGATCGCCGACGCGGTCACACATCTCAAGATGGCGTGCCTCGACCCTCAGGCCGCCGCGCGCATTGCCATCCTCGATCCTGTCTTAACAGTCTCCCAACCCACTCGCGTCACCGCCGTCACGGGAATCGACGCTGTCGCCCACGCGGTCGAGACCGCGGTCACAACCAAGAGAAACGCTTTGTCCCTGATGTATTCGCTGGAAGCCTTCAAACTCTGCGTCACGGGGCTTCCACAGGTGATTTCACGACCCCACGACATCGAAGCCCGGGGACGCATGCTCCTCGGAGCCGCCCTCGCAGGGACAGCGATTGAAAACAGCATGCTCGGCGCGGCGCACTCCGCCGCAAACCCTCTCACTGCCCACTTCGATGTGGTGCACGGGAACGCGGTCGGCATCATGCTGCCCCACGTCGTCCGTTTCAACGGTGGGAATCTGGAGGCCAAAAGATCCTACGCAGAATTGGCTTCGGCCCCGGAGATCGCCTGCGTCAGTGGAGGAATCGAGGCCGCTCACGAGGCGCTCATAGCCCGGTTGGAATCATTGCTGAACCTGGCCGGCATCCCCCGGTCGCTGGCGGACTGCGGCGTCAGCCACGACGTCATCCCGGTGATGGCCTCAGAGGCGGCCCGCCAATGGACCGCCTCGTTTAATCCCCGGCCTATCAACACCCAAGACTTCGTCCAGCTCTACCAAGCCGCATTTGTGCCGCGTGGAAATGGTGACGGATTCCAGGGTTAATCGTCTATCACATCCCGGGAGACTCATCCCTCGAGTCTCCCTGCCTCACGCGAGGATCAGAACTTCAGATCTCAGCACAAACTGGCTGAAATCGTGATCTAGCCGCGGAACCATAAGGCCTCTTTTTTCGCCATCGTCATCCTCGGGTTTTGTTGCCCTTGAAACCGAGGGATCGATTACCCTGGAAAAAGCAGCTGAGAAACCACTAATCTTCGCTAATCATCACTCATACAACAATATGTGAGAAATAACGATAGGGAGGCCGATTCTCTGCATGGGTGGTGCTCAGTCAGCGTAACTTCTTCACCATCAGTGTCTATTAGCGATAATTAGTGGTTCAGCTTCCGTTTTTAGGGTTACGATTACGACCAAGGAATTGGCATCCCTTGAGCATCAGGCTAAACAGGGCCTTTTTGTTGAGCTCAGATTTTGGGAAATGAAGCCCATGACCCTGAGACCCGGTTGCTCCAGGAGTGGCCTCCGCGTTAGGTTGCCAGCAAGCCCAGTCTATTTGGCGCCCTGCTCGATCCAAGCGCGGAGCAAACTCTGCTGTTCCAGCGTCAGAGGATCCGCTTTTCCTTTCGGAGGCATGGCTGTGTCCTCATCAAGACCTGAAGCTGAAAGCACCACCGAGCTCTTGGAACTGTCCTTCCCCTCGATAATCTTGCCGCTCTCCCCGCCCTTCATCACAGCATCCAGGCTGTCCAGTCGGAGTTTCCCTTTTTGTTTCTCCGAGCCATGGCATTTGAAACAGGATTTCTCGAATAAAGGTTTGATGTCTTTCTCGTAGGTCACACCTGTTTTGGTGGAAACAGGCGGGAGTTTGCTGGTGTCGATCTCCGCCGAGCCGGAAACCGAGAGAAATGCCACACAAATCGTGGCGCCCATGGCAATCCGTTGGTTCTTCGAAAACATAAGTCGGTTCAATTTAAGTCAGTTCTTTTTGTTCAGCTGCTGTCTCTCAGACGGGGCGAACCCGGGCTGGATTCATAATGAATCTAGCTCGAACTCAGTCGCGATCAAGGTTCAAATCCCCAGTCCGATTACTTTGATTTTGCGATTTTCTCCCACTTGTGAGTCTTGCCCGACTTCAAAACCGCGTCGCAGATCATTTGCGTTTCAAGCGCATCCCTGAAGGTGGGTCCGGCAGGTTTCCCGCTCTCGATCCCTTGGATAAAATCCGCCACTTGATGCACAAAACTGTGTTCGTATCCGATCTGCAGACCCGGCACCCACCAATTCTTCATATAGGGATGATCTCCGTCGCTCACATGGATGGAACGCCACCCGCGCGTGCTTCCCTGGTCGTGATGATCGAAGTATTGAAGCCGGTGCAGGTCGTGGAGATCCCAGATGATGGAAGCGTTCTCCCCGTTGATTTCGAACGTGTACAAGGCCTTGTGGCCGCGCGCATAACGCGTCGATTCGAACGTCGCAAGGGATCCGTTCTGGAACCGCGCCAAAAATGCGCACGCGTCGTCGATGCCTACCTTTTCCACCTTCCCGCTGAGGTTGTGCTTGCGCTCCTTCACGAAAGTCTCCGTGATCGCACTGACACTCGAGATGCTGCCATTGAGCCAGACCGCAGTATCGATGCAGTGAGCGAGCAGATCGCCCGTCACACCCGAACCAG
>CANLCA010000336.1 GCA_947487925.1 Verrucomicrobiales bacterium
TCGTCGTCACCAGCTGCGGGCTGGATTCGTTCCTCGATTACATGGACGGCAATGTGAAGGGTTGGTCCGGCGATCGCTATATGCCCGCGTTGTCACGCTATGCGCTTCGGGACATCCCTTTCGACTTCCATGAAATCATCGCATCTCTCGCGCCTCGCGTCTGCCTCATCAGTGCTCCGTTCGGTGACACCAACTTCAAGTGGGAAAGCGTAGATCGGGTCGCTGGAGCCGCAAGGCAGATCTACGGCCTCTACCGTCACCCTCAAAACCTCATCGTCGAACATCCGGCCTGCGGTCATGAATTTCCGAAAGCCATGCGTGAGACCGCTTACAAACTCATCGAAAAAAACCTGTAAGCAGATTCATCCCGCGTGGGGAGCTCAGCTGACTACTTGAGCAGGAGGTGGACGGCAAACAAACTGATCATCAGCACGCTGCACGCAACCTTGCCAACGGCTCCTCCCAGAAGGCCTAGAACCGCTCCGCACCCCGCTCTCGCGGCCTCGCGCGACTCACGGCCACCCGTGAGCTCGCCCAAAAACGCGCCCGCAAAGGGCCCCACTAGGATGCCAGCCGGGCCCAGGAAGAACCCAACCAAGACTCCGAGCGAGGCTCCGAGCATGCCTCTCCATGTGGCCCCCATCACTTTCGCCCCATAGAGCCCGCTCAGGAAGTCCACAACCAGCGAGATCCCCATGATGGCTCCCAGTATGCACAGAACCCATGTCGAAGCCCCGAGGTCCCCGAAGTAAAGTCGGTGCAGCACCGCCGCGGCGAACACCAGCGGGGTCCCCGGCAACCCGGGAACAAGGCTCCCGAGTAGCCCGACCCCCATCAACAGGAGGGCGAGTCCGGATCCAGTGTAGTATTCCCACGCCATGCGGTGAACTTACGCGTTCCGGATAAAAAGGCAAAAACGTCGCTTTCCGAACAGAGGGATGCCTCCCAACTTTCCTCAGCCACCAATGGGTGGAGCCGAACGGACTGACCCGGTGGATCATCGACCGATTTTCAGCCTCGCCAACGGGGCGCCTGAGCCGGCTTCAGTTTAGGGGATGAATCGCACGCGAAAATAGGCCTCTCCAGCGCCGGAAAAGCGGATCGGATGCACCTGGACCGTCCCGTCTCCTTCCACAGCTTCCATGACCCGCCAAAGCGCCGGGCTCAAACTGTCCGAGGTTTCGATCACCGACCGCAGCCCAACCCATGTCGGGATCCGTAATTCCCTGGCCCCGGCCGAGAAGGAGGGAAGCAAAAGCGATGAGTCGGCATGGGATCGACCCAGCCAGAGCCAGCCGTCCTCAACCTGAACGCGTGATGGTGTGGAAGCGAAATCGACCACGACTTCCAAAGGGGTTGGGTCAGAGGTGAACCGGATCACTCCCGCTGACGGCTTGTCGCCTCGGGCTCGGAAAGTCATCCGCATCAATTCCTGTCCTTCCGCGCCGCCCGCGCCGTGTCCATCCGGATCATCCCAGGACAGACTCAACCGCCCGGTGTTTGCGGTTTCCAAATTGAGATTTCCTGCCCCGAGCCCAGGCACGCCATAGCCCCCCGTTCGAACGAGTTCAAAGAGGACTGGGTTCCATTCCAAACTGAACTGCAGGCTCGTGATGTTCTGCCGGTTAGAAAACCGAACAGGCACTTCAAACTCAGCTCCCGCATCCGCCATGACGGTGTCGATCGTCAATTTCACCGCAGGACTCGTTTCGGTCGTGCCGCCGTGCGCCAGGACGGGAAGAGTCAACGCGTCACTCTTCAACACCATAGCGCTTTCCGTGGCGGACGAGTGTAATCGCCTAGTCCCATCGCCGACCGCCGGCGGCGGCGGAGCCGCTACGGGAGTCCAATTGCCGTTCACATCGCCCAATTTGATGCCGATAAAATCCTGGCCGCCATGAGCCGCATTCAAGAGCGAGTATCGCCGGAAAGGGTCGTAGCCCCATGGACTCGAGGGGGTGGGGAAGACATGGCCCCCAGGAACAAAAACCCACGAGCCGCCCGGGAAACTGCTGGCGACACCCAAAATCACCCGTCGTATCAGCGTAATGTCCAAGGTCGAAACGCTCCCAGATCCGCTCACATCTGCCGCCAGCAGTTTGTAAGGCGAATCGAAGCTTGAGACACCCAAAATATGACGGCGCACCAGGGTGATATCAAGCGTTGTCACACCTTGGGAAGCGGGGGATTCCTGGGGTTTGGAGGCGGCGAGTGTGTAATCCGATCCCGCAGTGACGCTGAAACCGAAGCCGCCTGAACCGTCGGTGTGGGTCGCTCTCGAAACACCGCCTCCCAACGCAATCTGCACCCCTGGAATTTTCAGGTTGCCGTTCGAATAATACCGCGCCACCCCGGTCACGCTGACTTCCGGGCTCGGTGTTGGAACGAACGCCAGATAGCCCACGTCCAGGTTTCCGGGTAGCACGGTAAACCTGATAGTGCTCAGGCCCCCCAACATGACCGGGACAGGCACCCCTGAGGCATCCGTCATCTCAAAAAGCTCCCGGCGGTCGTAGTCGCCAGTCGCCCTGCCCGGACGGAAGAAACCAAGGGATTGGACAGCCTGCTGGGTTGTCCCTTGTCCGGAGACCACGCGCCCGAGCTCAGCCGCGATGGGCAGGCCACCGGAGGAAAGGGATGCGAAGGCTCGATAGTGACGGTGCTGCTCGGGAAACTGGCGGGTGTAGTTGAACCAGTCACCCGCATCATTCCATCCCACCTGATAGACGGCCTGGACTTCGAAGGTGCCGCGGGAAGTGACGTCGGGATCCGAAGCTCGTTGACCCACTTCCACAGCCGTCTGAGCGCGATAAACCGCGCCATTAGACACGCCAGCGTTGCCCGGCTCGTTTTCAAAATAATCGATGCCGAAATCAGATCCATCGCCGGGCGCTCCGTGCAGGCCATTTCCACGATCCTGATAGGCCCCTGCTGCATAGGGGCCCGTCATCCCGATCGGCGCATCCTCGATCCAGTGACCTTTTCCGAAATCGAAATCCCCCGCCTCGATGAAAAGCGTGCCGGCGGCAAAAACGGAAGTCTCGAAGCTCCATTGAATGACTCGCGACGCTCCCGTCGTCTCGTTGAACGACAGTTGAAGCGGGATGGTCGTCTCTGGCGGGTACGGAATAGGGGGCGAAAACGTCACCGTCACTCTGCCATCGGATGTCGTGATTTCAGGAACCACGGCGACACCCGCAACCTCCAGGCTCAAGCTGGACATTTCGAGTTTTGAACCGGGGTCAAGGAGCACCACCGAAATCGATTCGTTGAGCTTGACCGCGGGAGCCTCGCGAGCGGGATGAACGAGTGCGATCGAAACCGTCTGCTCCGTCGAAACGACCTCACGGTAGGCACGCAAACCGCCATGGGCAGTGTCATTCACGAGCACGGCGGAGCCGTCAGGTTGCAGCGTGAACCATTCGATATTGGCTCCTTGTTGCCCCTGCTCCCAAATCGTGCGGAAGGGATAGACACCCGCTTCCGGGACATAAAACTCGAAGATCGTGTCCGCGGATCCACGCACACCGTCGAATCGACCAAGGACGGTTCTTTGAAACAGATCCTTCACAGCTTCGGTGGTGGTTTCAAATCCGTCATCCGAATTGACCCCCATCCGGACTACCCCCTGTGGCAACTCGATGTAGGTGAGGACCTCCATCGCGACGTTTTCATAACTGCCCGACGCACCAGGAAGTCCAGGAAACATGGCATCTCCGGTGAATCGGCCAAGAAAGGGGTCGGCAAAATTGTTGAAATTGATAACCCCAGGGATTTCAAACCGATCCCCGTTGCCAGCTTGTGTCAGGTTCGCCAGATTCGGCATTGGATTGCCCTGCGTGTCCTTCAGCATGCCCAACAATTGCTTTTCTGTCCGATCGAGCGTGTTGGGCTGAACCGCACTGACTTGGTGAACAAAAACACTAAAACCTGGTTTGTCGAGGTTTGGAAGAACCCGACTTGCGGCGGCCAGTTGAACGTAGTCGCCGGGAGGCCGAACTGTGATGATCGCGCCTTCGCTCTCCACGCTTCCGGCGTCGTTGCTCGCTACCACCGAATACACGTCGACGTCCTCGGCCAAGAATGGAGCGATGGCGAGCGTGCTGGTTTGAGAGCCCGAGATGCGGCCCTCGTCAGTCAGATCGATTCCGTTCCGTCGCCATTTGTAAGACACGTTTAATCCCGCGGCGCGAGCGCTCAACGTCTCGCGTTGTCCGACGGAGAACGTTCCGGTTGTGGGCGACTGCACCAAGAACGGTTTCACCAGCGCGGGCAAGGTCGCAGAGATGAAAGCCCCTGAAATCGGTTCCGACCCGCTCAACGGCGGCTGGCCTCCCGGTAACTGCCAAGCCACCGAGACGTGGTATCCGCCACCGCCCTCTTTCTGCAAGACCTCAATATAGTAGCTTCGAGCGGCTTCAAGATGGATGGGAACCGATCGATTCTCTGGTGCTGTGGGATTGCGGCGTAGAGTGGTGGGGTATTCTCGGAACAGTGACCAGAGAGGTTCCGAGGCGATTCGCACCGCGTTGGCGGGTTGATCATCGGTGCTCAAGTACAGTTCGCCGCCGTCATCCGCGGCGATGTAAAAAACGTAATCCCCCGTCACGGGCGGCCACAACAAACCCGAGAGGCGTTGCCCATAATTATCACCGGTCGACGGCACTTCCAACGACGTGATCA
>CANLCA010000337.1 GCA_947487925.1 Verrucomicrobiales bacterium
AAGGAAATGGGACCGAAACCGATGCGTTGAAAGATCAGAACGAATCTTGTGGGGCTCAATGTTCGGTTCCCTTTGTCGCTTCATCCACTTTTGACCTTGTCCTTTCGTGCGTGGGGTTCGGATTCCAAATTGTGTCGGCAAGAAGGACGGACAAGTCGCTAGCTCGAAGCTCCCGACTCTCCGACATACCCCTGCATTAAAGCCAGCATCTCCTTCACAGACCGGCCCAGACCCTCAAACACTGCACGGCTGATGACGCTATGGCCAATATTCAGCTCCTCCAAATACGGCACCCGATGGAGTTCTGGCAAGTTCTCATAATTGAGCCCATGTCCGGCGTTCACCCGCAAACCCAAGGATTTCGCCAATCGGGCCCCTGCCACCAGCCGACCCAATTCGCTTTCCCTATTTTCAAGAACGTGGAACGCCTCGGCAAACGCCCCGGTGTGCAGTTCAATGATTTGGGTCCCCACACGCGAGGAAGCTTCTATCTGTTTCAACTCCGGTGCGATGAAAAGGCTGACATCGATCCCACCCTCGTTAAACCGCCGGATCGTGCGCTGGAGGGTCTCCATGTGAGCCTGCACATCCAACCCGCCCTCGGTGGTCACTTCCTCACGCCGCTCTGGAACCAGGCACACCACATCCGGCTTCACCCGCAGTGCAAACTCAACAATCGAAGGCACATTCGCCAGCTCCAGGTTAAATCGAACCTTCAACGTGGCTCTCAGCGCTTCGACATCACGGTCCACAATGTGTCGGCGATCTTCCCTCAGATGAGCCGTGATCCCGTGAGCCCCGGCTTCCACGCACACCCGTGCCGCGGCGATGGGGTCGGGCTCCCCGCCTCCGCGCCCCCGATAACGCGCCTCCCGCAGGGTCGCCACGTGGTCGATGTTCACCCCAAGTTTAAGCATAGAAATATCGATTCACAAAAGAGCCTACTCGGGCGTCGGAGGTACCGGAACAGGCGAGGCCGGATTGCCCGGAGCCGGATCATTCTGGGTCGCAGATCCTTGAGCAGAACTCCGTTTGGGTCGTTTGAGCGACGATGCAGTCGGGAATCCGAGCGGCTCATATGGCATTCGAAAGCTGGTGAGCGGAAACGACGTCTCTTCGAACCACTGCGCCAAAAAGTTGAGCTCGATTCCGGTCAGACCGATATCGGAGCGCCGATGCAACTGGAATTCCTTGGGGGACATCTGAACAATCTCGGTGATAGTGTTCCCCAAAAGCGGGGCTACGGCGGCAAGCCACGCCTTCGATGGCGCACCCGGATTGAGCTGCGGCTGGGTGGAGAGAAAGGATGCGAATTGGAACATCTGCGACCATTGTCCAAGCCGTGTTTCGGTGATTTCCCAATCGTAATAAACCAGATTCGTGCGACCCGCAACCTGTCCCAGGAGCTCGGCAGGAGCCGAGTTGGTTGGCTGTTTTGAGAGCGGGAAAAAACCTCCGTGCAGGAACTGCGCTTCCCCATCCACAAAAGGCTCTAGATAAGGCACAAAAGCCGGGAGCCCGCGCCAGACGATGGAGGAGCGGTCCGAAACCCAAATCAGCCCCCCGGCACCCTTCCCTTCAAGCCACGCGTTGGCACTGGGCACCAGGGTTGGACCGAGGCTCAAAAGGGTGTTGGTCGCGTCAGAAATCGGAGTCGCCGCAAGGGTCATGAATGGCACGTCCTCCCGAGCCCATACAAAAAGCTGACTCGACACTTCGGGGAGGGGCACGTTGGTGGACGGAAGCAATGTCCGTGCCCATAAATCAAAGCCCTGGCTGGCCGTAAAACTCACCAGAGGATCGTGCACCGCGTTGGTCGGAATTCTCCAGGATTCCAAACGCAGCTTCGGCCCTTCGCGAAACACCAAAGAGCCTGTCGTAGTCATGCGCCCCTTCTGCCCTGCGACGCTCAGCACAACCTTCGAAAGCGGCGCTCCCAAGATCAGGTTCCTCTCCACGTTTAATTTATCCACATCCAACTCGCAACGGACCCAATAATCCGCCGCATTGGGAACTGGGCGACCCGTGGTCGTCGTTGTGGAAACCATGTCGGCAAACCCAGGAAGCGCCTGAGTTCCGATACCGCAGAGAAGCCAGTTGCCCACCGAGGCGACACGGACGGTGCGATTCGAAAGAGCCAGCTCAAAGCCGATTGATCCGGTCGTCGCAAGGCTGCGGACTTCGTTCGATCCCGGGCCCATCGAAACCAGCAACTGCCAGAGGTTTGTCTGCCAAATGGGGAGCTTTTCAGAATCCAGCAAAACGGCGCAACTCCACTCGGAATCGCCGCGCTGCGGTTTCCTGTGGGCCAGCCAAAATTCACGGCCTACAAAATCCAGGATCAAAGGACTTATCCACTCCCTGGCCATATCCATCTGGCCGGCAGCCGAGATGAAGCCCGCGACGGCAGACGTGATCCTGCCTTCCAAATTCGTGCCTAAAGCCCCTGTTTCAGGCAACTCGAGCAGCGCCCTCAGGGTGGCTGCGTTGGTGTCTGAAAGAATTTGTCGGGACCCCGCTGAGTGGACGGAAAACAGCGTGTCCCACAGCGGCTTCTGAACGACCTTCGGCGGCTCGGGAGGCGTTGCTTGCCGACAACCGCTCACGCACAGCAAAGCGGCGCCCAATAGGAAGGCTCCAACCGTCCAATCCACAACCTTCGGCCAAACTCTCGAACAATTCATCACGAAAGACATTGTCCG
Organism: Verrucomicrobiales bacterium; assembly: GCA_947487925.1. Lineage (GTDB taxonomy): Bacteria > Verrucomicrobiota > Verrucomicrobiia > Limisphaerales > F1-80-MAGS106 > F1-80-MAGS106. The sequence goes on from CANLCA010000337.1 coordinate 2,703, forward strand.
ACAAGTATCCCTGCCTTGGCAACGCCTTTCAAGAAAAAGCCGAATTCAAAGGATCCGTCCAAGATGGCTTTGGGCATCGCCGTTTCAGAACTCGCCCCCCTGACAGGGTCTCGCGCAACGCATCACCATGGGCAGTTTGCACGTGACTGAAACTGCGAACATGTGCTACCACTGAGGAACAATCCAGCCATCCACCGTGCCAGAGCCCAAACCGAATCGACGTGAAGGCGAAACCCACCCCGGGCGGCGAGTGACTCGCCGTTGCGCGATTCAAGCGGGTGCGGTGGGTCTGCTTGGGCTGGGAATCGATCACCTCGCCGCCCTGAAAGCAATCGCCGAACCCACATCGCCTCCCACCGGAGGTAGGGCCAAGTCGGTGATCTATATCTTCCTGTCGGGGGGGCTGGCCCAGCATGAGAGTTTCGATATGAAGCCGGGGGCGCCCTTGGAGATTCGAGGTGAATTCAGACCGATCCCGACCCGCACCCCCGGGATTCAGATTTGCGAGCACTTGCCGGAACTCGCCCGACGCTCACCGCAGTGGGCGTTGGTGCGCTCGCTCACACATCCCTCCAACGATCATTCCGCAGGGCACCATATCATGCTGACGGGAAGAACGGAGTTACCTGTGGGATTCGATAGCAACAAGCCCAAACCGTCCGATTGGCCGAGCATCGCCTCGCTCGCGGCGGCGCTCGTTCCGCCGAGGAACAATCTGCCGCCGGCGATCGTGCTGCCGGACAAGATCGTCCACAACACAGGACGAGTGTTGCCGGGACAATTCGGAGGCCTTCTGGGGCGGCAGCGAGACCCGTGGTTCCTCGAAATGTCCCCCTACCACCCCTTGCATTATGGTGCCTTCCCCGAATTCCTTTTCCATCACGCCACAGGCAGTGTGCAGGATTCGAGCTTGCGATTTCAGGCGCCTCACTTGGCGCTGCCGCAGGGATTGTCCTTTGAGAGGGTGATGGATCGGATCACCCTGCGAAACGAGATCGAACGTCAGTCACGAGCCTTCTCCGAAACCGCTGGAGTGGAGGAGTCCTTCGACAAGTACCGCGCGGCGGCGGTGTCGCTGCTCTCCAACAACCGAGTTCACGATGCGTTCAACCTGGACCGAGCTGACCCGAAACTGCTGGACCGCTACGGGCGCAACAGTTTCGGCTGGTCGCTGCTCATGGCGCGGCGGTTGGTGGAGGTTGGCGTCGGGTTGGTGCAGGTGAACCTTGGCAATGATGAAACATGGGACACCCACGAGGCGGCGTTTCCCAACTTGAAGAATCACCTATTGCCGCCATTGGATAAGGCGGTGAGTGCCTTGCTCGACGACCTGGAGGCAAGCGGGCAACTCGACGAGACACTCCTCGTCATGGGCAGCGAGTTTGGGCGCACGCCCAGGATCTCCACGCTTCCGAGCGCGACTCTGCCTGGTCGTGACCACTGGGGCGCTTGCCAGTCGGTGTTCCTCGCGGGAGGTGGCGTGCGCGGGGGAACGGTGATCGGATCCAGCGACGCCATCGGCGCGTATCCGAACAGTGATGCTCAAAGGCCCGAAAACCTCGCGGCGACGATCTACGAAGCCCTTGGTTTGCCACGTTCCATGACCTGGGCTGACACGACAGGGCGCCCTCATTTCCTTTACAATGCGGATCCGATCAAAGGCCTGACATGATTCTCCGGGGCGGTTCCGGCAAATTCAAGGGTCAACCAAACACCTTTTTGAGATGCGCCAGGCTCCGGGTGGCGATCACCTCAGGGCCTTCGTCAAAGTTGAACACCTCCACCGAAACGGTGCCATCGTAGCCCACCTCCTGAAGCGCCTTGGCGATGGGGTGGAAATCCGTGTCACCAAACCCCGGGCCTTTGAGGTTCTTGTCATTGGCGTGAAAGTAAGCGAAATGAGGCCACGAATCCCGAATGATCTGGGGGATGGGTTTCTGTTCCGACGACATCGCTTTCACATCCAAAATAATCCGGA
>CANLCA010000338.1 GCA_947487925.1 Verrucomicrobiales bacterium
CAAGGTTCCGGAGCTGCAAAACCCACGAATAACCACGCTCAGCCCACTTGAAATTGCCCGATGTCTGCGCCTCAAGGTCTGGGATGTCGCCGCGCAACGGATGATCGGTCTCGACCAATTGTAGAGGCCCCAACCAGCGAGCAACGCACGCGCGCACGCGCGCAGGGAGCTCGAAATCCCAAAGACAGCCACCACCGGAACACCCCCAACCGATGACCATGACCGCTTCAGATGTCGCTCATCAACTTCAGGGTCAGATCGCCGGAGACGGTTCGGTCCTCGTGACTGGATTCTCCTCGTCCGAGAACGCTCAAGCCGGGGATCTGACTTTTGCAGAGACCCCCCAACACTTCGAAACCGCAGAGCGCAGCCAGGCGTCGGTGATCCTCGTCTCGTCCAATTTCAAGTCTGACAAGAAAACTTTGATCCTTGTGCCCAACGCACGAATCGCGATGGCCAGGATTCTGCCTCTCTTTTTCCCTCAAGAGAACCCTCCGCCAGAAGTTCATCCCACGGCTGTGGTTGCACCGTCAGCTCAAATCCATCCAACCGCTTACATCGGGCCCCATTGCGTGGTGAGTGCCGGCGCCCGGTTGGGCGCTCGAAGCCGGCTTTTGGGAGGCAATCATCTCGGACGCGACTGCCAAGTGGGCGAGGACGTGTGCCTTTTCCAAAACGTGGTGCTTTATGAACGATGCCATATCGGCGACCGCGTCACAATCCACGCCGGCAGCGTCATCGGTTCTGATGGCTACGGGTATGTGCTCGACCAGGGGCGTCACCGTAAGGTTCTGCAAGTGGGCAACGTGGTTATCCACGCGGATGTCGAAATTGGGGCCAATGCCGCGATCGATCGCGGGGCGCTAGGTTCAACCACCATCGGCCAAGGCACAAAGATCGATAATCTAGTCCACGTCGCCCACAACGTTGTCATCGGGAAGCATTGCCTGATCTTGGGTCAGGTTGGCTTCGCAGGAAGCAGCGAGGTGGGCGACTATTGCGTGGTGGCTTCACAATCAGGAATCGCGGGGCACTTGAAACTCGGGACACAATCCATCGTCGGTGCCAAGTCAGGGGTCATGCGTGATGTCCCAGCCAAAGAGACCGTGCTAGGCATTCCAGCCATGCCCCACAGACAAACCAAACGGCAGTGGATCGGGCTCCAGCAACTACCGGAAATGATCAACCGCCTCCGCTCCCTAGAGAAACAAGTCGCCGAACTCAAAGCCCGCACCGACGGGCCGAGCGTCATCTGAAGAAGATCCACCACACGACGACCAGCATGAGCCCCATGTAGGGAAGGGCAAATCGGAACACGTAACCCAGAAAAGTGGGCGTGCGGACGTGGTTCTGATCGGCAATGGCTTTTACCATGAAATTGGGGCCATTTCCGATGTAGGTGTTGGCGCCAAAAAAAACCGATCCAACACTGATCGCCACAAGAAACTCGTTGAACGTCAGGTTCCCGAGAAGAAATGCCATTTCGATTTCCTCAGCTCCGACCTGTTTGGCAGCGACGTGGGCAGGGTGGTACCTTTGCAACGCTTGGAACGTGAGCCGCACCGGTTCGGCAGCCTGATCCAGCCCCACTCCGCCCGACGCCACAAGCCTGGAGACGGCCCCGACGGTTTCGTTGTCAATGAAGGAACCAAATATGGCGCTCAGAAAACTCAGATAGGTCGGAGCGTTGTCCAGCACGCTAGAAAGAATTCCGCTTCCCCAAAAGAACATCGCCGGAGTCGGAGCCGAGCCCAGAATATCGCGCGCATTGCCCTTGAGCCAATCCAGGGCGGGCAGCATCGTGGCAAAAATGCCCACAAACAAAATCGCCACCTCCCGAATTGGGTGGAAGTTGAAGTCGTTCGCCTGATGGATTCCCTCGCGCGTGGTATAATAGGAGCCAAGTGCCGCCGCGATCATGATGACCTCCCGCAGAAACGTCGGCCGCTCTATAAATACAGCCGCCAGTATCGCAGATAGGAAAAAGAGGTTTGAGAGGCCCTCAAATTTAAAGATATCGGGAGGTTCCGCAAGAATCTGACGTATCGCCGAAGGAGCCTTCTGATAGTTGAGTCGGTCGACGATATAGAACATCCCGAGCAAAGCACCCACGCCCACCACCCACGGCCGCCAGCAATGTTCCGCGACCCACCAGAATGGCACCCCTTTCAGGTAACCCAAAAAAAGAGGAGGATCGCCTATCGGCGTCAGACAACCGCCCACGTTGGAAACGATAAAAATGAAAAAAACGATGTGATGCCCTGTGATGCGGTATTTGTTCATTCGAATCCAAGGCCTGATCAAAAGCATCGACGCACCAGTCGTGCCCAGCAGGTTGGAGAGAGCCGCTCCAACCGCAAGGAACGTGACGTTTTCAAACGGCGTCGACTCGCCCTTGACGCGGATATGTATTCCGCCCGAAACCACGTAAAGAGAACCCACTAACGCGATGAAACTCGCATACTCATGGAGGGTTTCCATCAGCCGGGCAGGGGCTTTCAGACCGACGAGGTAATAGGACACCGTGACGCTCGCCAGAGCATAAGCCACTTTTGCATAATGTTTGGCCCACCAGCCTCCGAACAGTAAAGGGCCTAGTGCGATCAAGCCCAGAAGCGCGGCAAACGGCAGGATCATCCAAGGGTTGACGACGATCGCAGGATCCATGGGGGGCGAACCTAACTTGGCGGCATGGGATCAGTAAATGGAAAACAAAGATTGAGCCGCGTTTTTCTGGGAGTTAAAGTAGCCGGGATGCGATCTTTCTCCATTTTGATCCTGGCCGCGACCACGATGATTTTCGCGGCAACTGACGGCATAGCCGCCGCAGCCAAATCAAACGCCAAGATCATCAAAGTGCTGCCCACGTTCCTCGACATGAAAGGTCGCCACTCTTTATCCCCCAGTTTATACGAGCGAGACGCCTACCAGGCCTTGCTCCGGAAAGACAAGAAACAGATTTCAGGAATGCGTTTTGACGTGCAATGGAAAGCTCCTTCGGGCGGCTCCGAGAAACTCCTCCTGCGGCTCGAATTGCGCGTGAGCAAAGCTCAGGACGCGAAACACGTGATACTGGATAAAGAAGTGGAGCGAAAAAAAAGCGGATCACGCTGGTCCCGCCTGATTCTCGACGGTGAAACATTCCGCGAGGCCGGAGAGGTTCTGGCCTGGCGCGCCACTCTTCTCGATGGAGGCACCAAAACCGCGGAACGCACCTCCTTCCTGTGGTGACCGCATGTTTTCTGGACCTCAACAAGCCACCGATGACGAGCTTTTGTTGCGGCTCCACACCCTGGGAGGGGGACTAATCAACGATGCCAGCAGGAGACTCCGACAGCCGATTCCCACTGACTCCTGAGTCCTGACTCTCACGTCTGCTCCCTTTCCAATCCTTCTCATCACTTTTTCTGGAATGAACATTTTTGAAGTTCGAACCAAGGCGCCCGGGCCTGTGGGAAAACTGCCACTGACGGAGGACATGCTGCGCAACCGGCCCAGCGGCGATCTCTTTGGTCTGACGCAGAATGCGGGCATGGGCTGGAATCCCGCCGAGCTGTGGCGGAACCAATTCCTCATCCTGAGCACCCAAGGAGGCGTGCGAGGCGCCGACGGCACGCCCATCGCTCTTGGTTATCACACCGGCCATTGGGAAATCGGACTGATGGTCACGGCCGCCGCCGAGGAAATCCGACGCTCGGGAGGAATTCCCTTCGCAGGATTCTGCTCAGACCCTTGCGACGGGAGAACCCAAGGCACTCACGGGATGTTCGACAGCCTTCCCTACCGGAACGATGCGGCCCAGATCTTCAGACGCCTCATCCGATCCCTGCCGACATGCCGCGGCGTCCTGGGCGTGGCCACCTGCGACAAAGGGTTACCCGCCATGATGATGGCGCTGGCCGGCACGCGCAATATGCCCTCAGTATTGGTTCCCGGCGGTGTCACCTTGCCCCCGGAACACGGCGAAGACGCCGGTAAGATCCAGACCATTGGAGCCCGTTTCGCTCACGGCCTGATTTCTCTCGAAGAAGCAGCCGAAATGGGCTGCCGCGCGTGCGCCAGCCCTGGAGGGGGATGCCAGTTCCTAGGAACAGCGGCCACGTCACAAGTCGTCGCTGAAGCACTAGGGATGGCTGTCACCCATTCGGCGCTTGCTCCCTCAGGGCAGCCCGTCTGGCTGGATGTCGCGGAGCGCTCAGCGCGCGCGCTGATCGACCTCGAAAACAATGGGATAAATGGCCGCGACCTGCTGACGGAGGCCAGCATCCGCAACGCGATGGCTGTCCATGCCGCGTTCGGCGGATCCACCAACCTGTTGCTTCACATCCCTGCCATAGCCCATGCCGCGGGCTTACCCAGGCCGACTGTCCAGGATTGGATCAACGTCAATCAGAAAGTGCCGCGGCTCGTGAGCGTTCTTCCAAACGGCCCGGTGCACCACCCCACAGTCCGTGTGTTTCTCGCCGGTGGAGTGCCGGAGGTCATGCTGCACCTGCGCGACCTCGGCGTGCTGGCACTCGATGCACTCACCGTCTCGGGACGCACCCTCGACCAGGAGTTGAACGACTGGGAGTTCTCAGAGCGTCGAGCCGGGTTCAAGGAACGTCTTCAAACGCTCGATGGAGTGAACGCCGACGACGTGATTTTTTCGCCG
>CANLCA010000339.1 GCA_947487925.1 Verrucomicrobiales bacterium
CCTCGGCCACGCTGGCCTTCTCGGGCGACACCCCGAAGGCGTTGCCCGGGCGCACCATTGGCCCGACCAGTGTTTGGTGCGCTTTCTGGTTCTCGTGCTGCAGCCTCACCCAGTCGGCGGAACGGACCACCCGTGAAATCCTTACCTCGTCGATGTCGCCGATGAAATCGTAGTGGTGATACCAGCCGCCGATCCACAGGTGCGTCGGCGTCTTGATCGCCAGTGGAGCATTCTTCCGCGTGGAGACGCCGCTGAGAACTCCGTTCACATAGATCCGGGAATCCCCTGGTTGATAGGTGTGGACCACGTGAACCCATTCGTTCGTCGGCATGCGTCCGGTGGTCGAAACGTCCGCGCCCGAGAAGTAACAATCCATTCTTACATGAGGCGGGCTTCGAAAGTGCATCACGACTTTGCCCTGCCCATGTTCACTGCCCCACGCGAGGGGCCGCCCATTCGATGCCTCCGCGCGAAACCACAACTCGGAACTGTGCGGACTCGCGCCCGCTGGATAATTTGTAATCGTCTCCCCGCCGAAAATTCCCTGGCTCCCCGCGAAATGCCGCGCTGGTCCGATAATTCCCGCTGTTGACGTGGTGCCGACATCCTTGGACTCGATTGTGCCCGCCTCGTCCTTCACCGGGCCGTTCATGTGCCACACGCTCAGGTAGCCGTTGGACTCGTTGAACAGCGCGCTCCCGCTTGACTCGCTGGCCGCGTCGCTCCTGCCCCAATGCAGGCGGAGTTCCTGCCGATCGTTGCCCTGGATCGTCGGGATTCGCACCCAAATGCTGGCCGCGCCCTTCGCCGTGTCCCACTCCTCGATCTGATACGCCAGCGGCGCGCCGGTGCTGGTCGAGAAACGGATGTCCTCGCCACCCGCCCTTGCCTGCGTGAAGTCAAACCAGTCGCGATGCAGTCGTACCAGCAGGGGAAAGCCCTCCGCCGTCGCTCCCGCCGGCAGGTCCGCCCCCTCCGGCGTGGTGAGAATTATGAGGGTCCCCGAGTGTTGCCAGCCCGGATTGGCAGCGACCCTGCCCGTGGCCGGTTCTTGAGCCGCCACGAAGCCGGGCAACAACAGCGTGGCAAGCGCGAGCCATGTGGATGCAGTGTTGTTCATGGCCTTTGATTGTATCTTGAATCGACTGGCGCAGGCAACCGGCACCTCTCAGAAAACGGCGGGAGCGAGAGGATAAATTGTCTGTCCCTTGGAATTGTCTTTCGGGCCGTGGCACAGGCGCAGCGAGTGATAGTTTTTCGTTACACAGATGGATGGACTTCGCCCGCAAACTCCGTATTGACGCGTCTTTTGCGATCAATTAGTATCGGGAGATCCAAAGCTAACCTAGGCGGTTGTCATTCATTATGAAATCCCCCCATTTTTCCTTACGGACTCCTCCTTCCAGACCGAGAAAGCTGTCGGGCTTCACGCTCATCGAGCTTCTTGTTGTGATCGCGATCATCGCGATTCTGGCGGGAATGCTCCTGCCCGCGCTGGCCAAGGCAAAGACCAAGGCAACCGGAATCAAGTGCATGAACAACACAAAGCAGCTCATGCTCGCCTGCCACATGTATACCGATGACAGTAATGACAGCTTTCCGAAAACCCGCCACGGAGGAGGCAGTGAGGTCAACGAGGGATCTTGGGTCACGGGTTCAATGACTTGGGACACCTACCAAGCCAACACCAACACCGCCTACCTGCTCGACCCCAAGTACTCCAAACTAGCACCGTATTTCGGGAACTCGAGAAACCTCTTCAAATGCCCTGCGGACAAATTTGTCAGCAATTCTCAGAGGGCCAGGGGTTTTAAGGAGCGCGTGCGCAGTGTCTCCGGAAACATCCGCCTCGGGGATGATTCCAATGCCTGGGGTACGCCCGCTTTTCCGGAATACACCCGCAAGATGTCCGGCCTGACCGACCCCGGCCCATCCATGACCTGGGTCTACATGGACGAGCATCCCGACAGCATCAATGATGTCGGCAATTTTACTTATGAACCCGGCGGAAATGGTTGGGTCGATCTCCCGGCAGTGTACCACAATCGCGCGGTCGGGATCGTTTTTGCCGACGGCCATTCGGAGATCCACAAATGGGTGGCCAGCCTTGCGAGAATGCCGGCATGCATCTTGCCTGCAGGCACTGGCGATCTCGGGCGAATCAGGGCTTACGCCAAAAACGACGCAGACGCTCTTTGGTGGGCACTTCGTACCCAACGAAATCCCAAGATTACCGAAGAATGGATCATCTCCAAGGTCAAGTAGCGCAACGCGCAGGGCAAACGCGTCTCAATACCCAATAGACGCAGGGTTAGGCGTGATCCCAGCCCTCGTTGGGTTGTTTGCCTTTGGTGCCTCGCTTTTTGGAGGTTTGAGGTTGCCCTGAAATGACGGAGAGAATACGGGCCCACTGAAGCAGGATGAAGACCTTGAAAGCAAACCAACCTGAAACTCGCCGGCAGTATGACATCACCCTCAAACGGGAGGCAGTCCAGAATTGGTTCTCCAGCGACAAGCCTGCGGGGGTCGTGGGAGAGGAGCTCGGAATGAGTTCAGACCGCCTGTATGCCTGATGCAAGCTGATGCCCCCGCCCCCGCGGAGTGGGGGAGCACCACAGGATAAATTGTCTGTCCCTTGGAATTTTCTTTGGCAGCATTTCTCGATGAGGCAACGGGCTCGTGGATTATCATTGTCATTGTTTAAGCCCTGGAAACGGAGATAAGAACGCCTGGCTAAATGGGAGTGACTGTGGAAAAGGACTGAACGGGTGTCAAACGTCGGAGGACCAAAGGTCATGCGGTAGAAGATTGTACTTCCGACCGTGTTGGGGAAAACCCACCGCACGGAATGAATGGAGGGGAGGGGCGAAATAAATGGCCTGCGGACCGTTTGCCACGCAGCCCGAAAGGACCGATACATTGGAAGTCATTTGCCGAATCATTTTCGCACCTTCACCCTACGCGACGAGTTTTTGTTATTCTGGAATGCGCTCAAGGATTGCAACCGCGCGGGTGATGCTTACAATTCAGCCAGAAAGATTCGCAATTAAAGTCATGACCAAGTCTCTTGTTCGGTTTCTCCTCTGTGGCACTATAATGTCAGTTTGTTTGAAGGTGTTCGCTAGTGAACCGCCGACGGTGACACAAGTATTTCGCGCGGGGGAGGGCGCGCATGAAGGACAAGGCATCGCGATTGCCGCCAATGGCAACATCATCGCCACGGGACAGTTTGCGGGAACCGCGACTTTTGGAGCAACGACGCTGACCAACGGCGGATCGTTCGATCATTTCCTCGCCGCTTACAGTCCCAACGGCCAAACACTCTGGGCGAAAGGCGCCGGCGCGGCTGGTGCTGATTTTGGACAAAAGGTCATTGTGGACAAAGAGGGGAATATCGTTGTCGCGGGTGTGATCCAGGGTCCCGTGAATTTTCATGGCACCACGCTAATTGGCTTCGGAAACCAGGATTGGTTCCTGGCAAAATATTCCAGCAGCGGCGAATTGATTTGGGTGCGCCTGGCGGGCGGATCTGAAAACGATCAGGCTTCTGACGTCGCGCAGGATGGGGCCGGCAATTATTTCGTTTCAGGTCGAGTTAACGGTCCGGCGAATTTCGGAGGGATAACCGTGGGCGTCGATCGCCAAACTAGATGCGTGCTCGTGAAGTATGACAAGGACGGGACTGTCATTTGGGTTCGTGATGTCGCCGGCACGGATAGCACAGCGGGCTCGGGAGTGATTGCTGATGCTTCGGGGAATTCTTTCGTGACGAGTCTCATAAAGACGGGCGGGTCGGGACCTTTTCTCGCGAAGTATGATCCAGCAGGGACACAGCAATGGATTTATATCACCGGAACTGGTATTACGTTTTTTGAAGAAGGATCGAGCGTCGATTTCGATGGGGCGGGAAATCTTTACGTGGCCGGTCGATTTTCCGCAGCTTCGATCACGTTTGGGACCTCCACCCTTTCCAATCCAAAGGGCAGCCCGACGGGATTTATCGCGAAGTTTGATTCTGGGGGAGTTCCCGTCTGGGGAATCAAAGCCGGAGCCCGCGCGTTTGATCTCGATGTGCAGGCGGATGGGACCATTTACGCGACGGGTTTTTACAACACAAATGGGCGCACTATCGGAAACGAAACCCCCGTGGCGGACGCCGGATCGCTGGAAGTGTTCATGGCGAAAGTCTCAACCGCCGGGGAACTCCTATGGATGAAGCCGAGTGCGGAATTCGGCGGCGGACCAAGCCGGGCCGTGGCGCACACCGCAAACGGATCGACATTTGCAATTGGAGAATCAAGCGCTGAGTTGTTTGATTTCGGAACATTTCGTGGCGGCGTCTTCATCGCGGAGCTAAAGGAAACCGTCGTGAACGCGCCCTCCCTTAGCATTGGAATCATTGAAAAAAAGCTTCGAATCTCGTGGCCGGCGGAATTCTCCGGCTATTCCCTTGAAACAACTGCGTCAATCGAGAATCCATTTTCTGAGCCAACGATTCAGTTAGAGCCTGTCCCAAAAGTGGCTATTCTCCGTTGAGTCCCCCCCCCCGTGGGGAAAACGGTAAAATTCTCGAACGCCGTAAGTGGGGATAGCGGTGGAATTTGAGAAATCGCCGTTTTTCTTGGATCGATAGAGACACTTCCTCTCTGC
>CANLCA010000340.1 GCA_947487925.1 Verrucomicrobiales bacterium
CTGGAAAGTGAATGGCAAATGATGGCTCGCCGCAGGTTCCAAAGTCAACCAGGGAAGAGTGACTCCGGGTTCAAGGGTTCACGCAAACGTTCTGAGCGGAGCTCCAGGAAGAGTTCCGCGAAGTCCTTAAAATGCGCACGCGAATCTGTTGCTCGAACGGATCTTGGACCCTCGCCTCATACGTCCCTCCAAAAACCTGTCATTCGAAGAGGTGCCCGGCTCAGCTAAGTATTTCCTTCACCACTGTGCCATGGATATCCGTCAGTCGATAATCCCGGCCTTGGAATCGGTAGGTCAGCTTCTCATGGTCCATGCCCAAGCAATGCATGATGGTGGCATTTTGATCGTGGATATGAACCGGATTATCGACGACATTGTAGCCAAAATCATCGGTCTCACCGTAGCTGACCCCGCCCTTGATCCCCCCGCCGGCAAGCCAGATTGAGAAACATCGGCCATGGTGATCGCGCCCATAATTTTCCTTCTCGATCTTGCCCTGGCAATACACGGTTCGCCCAAACTCACCCCCCCAGATAACGAGCGTGTCGTCCAACAATCCCCGTGCTTTCAAATCCTTCACCAGCGCCGCGCTAGGCTGGGCGGTGTCGGCGCATTGCTCTCGCAGGCGCCGCGGCAGATCCCCGTGCTGATCCCAGCCGCGGTGATACAGCTGGATGAATCGAACCCCACGCTCCGCCATCCGCCGCGCAAGCAGGCAATTATTGGCAAAAGAACCAGGTTTGTTCACATCGGGCCCATAGCTTTCGATGACACTCTGCGATTCCTTTGACAAATCGACCAGATCGGGGACTGACATCTGCATGCGGTACGACATCTCGTATTGAGCAATGCGCGCGTTGATTTCTGGATCGGCGTAGGCCTCGAATTGCTTCGAGTTTAGCTGCGCCAGGGCATCCAAAGATCGACGACGGGAACTGGCTTTCACACCGGGCGGGTTCGCCAAATACAACACGGGCTCGTTGCCACCTCGAAACTGGACGCCTTGATGCTCGGAAGGCATGAAACCTGCGCTCCAGAGCCGCTGATACAAAGGCTGATCGCTGTTTTTCCCGCTGGAAATCATCACGATGAACGCCGGCAGATTTTCGTTTGCGCTACCCAGTCCATAGCTGAGCCATGACCCTGTGCATGGCCGTCCTGGTTGTTGGAACCCTGTCTGGATGTAGGTGATCGCGGGATCGTGGTTGATCGCCTCCGTGTTCACCGTTTTGACAACAGCAATGTCGTCGGCGATCCCCGCGATATGCGGGATGATGTCACTGATCATCGTCCCCGACTTGCCTCGGGGTTGAAACCGGAACATCGAGCGCACGACGGGCAGGGATTTTTGACCGGAAGTCATCCCTGTGATCCGTTGCCCCATGCGCACAGAGTCTGGGAGCTCCGTCTGATGGAGCTTCTCGAGCTGCGGCTTGTAATCGAAGAGGTCGAGCTGGGAGGGTCCTCCGGCCATGAAAAGATAAATCACCCTCTTGGCTTTGGGCGCAAAATGGGTGCGAAGCGTTTCCGGCCCGAGTGCGGGCTTGGCGCCTTTGCTGACGGCGGCAAAAAGGTCCGGCTTCAAAACCGACGCCAGCGCAGCCGCACCAATCCCCGAGGCTGTGCGGCCAAAAAAGTGCCGCCGAGTCGTCAACATCTGATGCTCTCTATTGGGATCCATGGGTGTTCAGGAGGTTTTAATTCTTCGTCAGTGTTTCATCCAAATTCAGCAAGAGATTGGCGACGGAGGTCCAGGCCGCCAATTCAGATGGAGGGATCGAACCAACCGTTTGATACGAGCCTACGCGGAGCAGTTTCTCGGCTGATTCAGGGTCTTTCCTGAACTCGGCCATCTGATGGCTTAGCGCCTGCTCAAGAACTGCGAGCTCGTCGGCTTTAGGAACTCGGGCGGTAGCCAGCCTGAACCCAAAGCGAAGCTTGTCCCTCGAGGTCCTCCCCCCCTCTCGCTGCATCCTATCCGCCAGCGCCCTGGAGGCTTCCACGAAATGCGGATCATTCAGCACAACCAAAGCCTGTAGTGGCGTGTTTGAACGCGAGCGTCGCACCGTGCAATATTCACGGGTCGGGGCGTCGAAAATCATCATGTTTGGGGGCGGACTTTGTCGTTTCCAAAACGTGTAAAGACTGCGCCGATGTTGTGCGTCACCGGGCTCAGGGACGTACTTCTGGGAATTGTTGAAAGAAACCGTTTCCCACAATCCAGGGGGTTCATAAGGCTTCACGCTGCGCCCCCCTCTCTGTTCCACAAGCAGCCCGCCCACGAACAAAGCCGTGTCTCGAACCGATTCTCCGTCGAGGCGAAATCGCGACCCTCGCGCCAGGAGCCTGTTCTCGGGATCTCTGACGTGGGCCTCGGGGCTGGACTTCGAGCTCTGGCGATAAGTGGAGGAAGTCAGGATCAATCGGACATATTCCTTCACGTCCCAGGGCTTCACGTCCCGCAGCACCCGCTTCGATCCCAATCGCGCCGAAATCCTGCCGCCATCGCGCAGTTGGCAGGCGAGCCACTCCAGCAACTCCGGATGAGAAGGCGCCTCCCCTTGAACCCCGAAATCTTCGACCGTCTTCACGATGCCGGTGCCGAAAAATTGCTGCCAGATCCGGTTGGCATTCACTCGGGAAGTCAGCGGATGCTGGGGATCCATCAGCCATCGAGCCAAGCCCAGCCGGTTTGTCGGGGTGTTCGCCGGCCAAGGCGACAAGATCGCGGGCGTGCCGGGGGTGACAGGATCGGATTTCTTGTCGTACTCACCCCGCATGAGAATATGAGTCAGTCGGGGCTTATCCATCTCGCGAGCGATCATCGTTCGTGGGATCACTCGATCCAACGCCGTATCCTCCTCCCGCCACGCAGCAAGGTCCGCAAACACTTTCTTGAACTCCTTGGAGTGCTGCCTTCGGTAATAATCGCGGACCACACTTTTCGAACCCTCCGCTGCCGAAGAGCCTGCTGCCAGGATCACCGCCACCGGGGGTGTCACCGTGTCCCGGCTCTCAGGATCAGATGAGAAGTTGAAGGAGGACGCTCCTTGGACTGTAACGACTTTCACCAGGATTTTGTTCTCCCCTTTCACCAAACGCAGAGTCGTGCGCAAAGCCCCTTCTCCAGGCTTTTCTTCATGATCCCGCTCCCCCACAAGCGTGCCGTTCAGCCACAGCTTGAACCAACCGTCCACATGGGTCGTAACGGACACTTCGCGCTCGCGCTCAGACTGGATCGTCCGGTAGAGGTAGCGAACCCCGTGAATACCGTGCAAATCCTGTACCAGCAGATAGGATTTGCCATCCTCGATATCCCCCTTGCCTTGCCATCGCGACTCCTCCTTGACGCCGGGGTAGGACTTCTTGAAATCCAATTCTTTCTCGGGATCAAGCCGTCCCGCATAAGCCGCCTGAGGATCTGGGGCTGGCAGAGGGCCCAACACCTGCCACTCGCTGAATTTCTGGGGCGCCAGCGCCGCCACAAGCGGTTCCTGGATCGCAAATCCAAGCCGAAAAATTCCCAGAGTTTCCTTCTCCTTCATCCCCTCAAACTTTAGTCTCACTTTCACGCGCGCACCCTCCGGGATCATCACCCGCTCGGCGAGCGCCAGGACAGCCACCCTCGAACCGGACGCCTGCTCAGCATTCAAACTCCAGGCGGTATCGTTCTTACCATCGATCAGTCGACTGATCCCACGGTCCTTCTCCGCCGCGTCGGCGTAAGCGTGCGTGAATTTCAGACGCGTGCTCTTCTCCCCTTCCTTCCCAAAGTGGGTCACCAAGTCGACTTCCAATTCGGAAATTGAAAAGCGGCCGTCAACGCCTCGGCCTGCACCCTTTTGGGGTCGAGATGAGTCGGGCAAAGTTTCCAGCTTAACCCCCCCCAGTGGACCTGGTGCTAATGCAAACGTCAGCTCGTAATTGTCCGTTTCTGCCAGGCCTCCCTCCGCAAGAATCGAGCCATCATCCCGGATTCGCAGCGACGGCCCATTGGTCGCCGTGCACTGAGCGCTCGATGGAGTCGCGGGTTTCCAGCCAGACCCAAGGACTGAACGCCAGGTGGCCTCCCAAGTCGATTGTGGGACATCCAGATCCGGCACCACGGAATCGATCTTTTTCTGGGCCCCTTCCATGTGCCGCTTAAGCGCATCCAGCCTCGCTGCCTGTTCGGCAGAAGGCACTTTGATCACGGGCTCTGGATTGGGCCCGTTGCCGTCCATCACGGACTCATTCAACGTGTTAAAAAAGGCGTAGAGCCCGTAGTATTCCTTCTGCGTCAAAGCGTCATACTTATGGTTGTGGCACCGTGAGCAAATCATCGTCAGCCCCAAATAAATCGTGGCGGTGGTTTCCGCGCGGTCGAAGGCATACTTAGCCACATATTCCTCCTCAATAGCGCCCCCCTCACCCGTCGTCATGTTGGCCCGCACATAACCCGAAGCCACCTTTTGATCGAGGCTCGCGTCGGGTAAAAGATCGCCAGCCAGTTGCTCGACGGTGAACCGGTCAAAGGGAAGATTGTTGTTGAACGCATCAATCAACCAATCCCTGTACTTCCACATGCTGCGCTCCGCGTCGATGTGGTAGCCGTGGGTGTCTGCGTAGCGCACTGCGTCCAACCAATAGCGGCTCATATGCTCACCAAAC
>CANLCA010000341.1 GCA_947487925.1 Verrucomicrobiales bacterium
AGGCATTGTTTTCTCGGATGATGAGGTGAAGATTTTTGGGAGGGGTGATCGTTTTAGGCCAGATTCCGAGTTTTCTCGGACTCCTTTAGAACGGGATCCACTCGCTCCCGGGCTCTTTTGGTGTGCACACGACGTGACGACGCTTGATCAGTGGTCGACGTGCTGATACGGTCCCGGTTCCCTGAAAGGGGCTCTAAGACACAATGGATTATAAGAACACCTTGAACCTGCCCAGGACCGATTTCTCGATGAAAGCGGATCTGGTGGCTAGAGAGCCGGAGAGGCTGGAGAAGTGGCAGAGAGACCGTCTTTACGAACAGATTCAGATCCGGCGCGCGGGCGCTCAGAGGTTTCTGCTGCACGACGGCCCTCCTTTTGCGAACGGCGAAGTCCATATCGGCACGGCGTCCAACAAGATATTGAAGGATATCGTCATCAAGTATCACACGCTTCGCGGAAAACGTGTTCCTTATGTGCCTGGATGGGATTGCCACGGGTTGCCGATTGAATTCAAGGTGTCCCAGGAATTGCGCAAAGCGGGCGACAACCAAGCGGATGCGGTGACTGTGCGCAACGCCTGTGAGGCCTACGCGCGGAAATACATCGATTTACAGCGGACGCAATTCAAGAGACTGGGTGTGCTCGGGGATTGGGAAAACCCGTATTTGACTTTCGACAAGCACTACGAGGCGGAGGAGCTGCGTTTGTTTGCCGATATTGTGGAAAAAGGGTTTGTCTATAGAGGCAAGAAGCCGGTGTATTGGAGCATCCCGTGCCGGACGGCCCTGGCGGAAGCGGAGGTGGAGTACCAGGATCATGTCAGCCAAAGTGTGACTGTTAAATTCCCTATCGTCGGTCAACCGGGAACATTCTTACTGATCTGGACGACCACCCCATGGACATTGCCCGCAAACTTGGCGGTCGCTTTCAACACCACCTTTAACTATTCCCTCGTCCGGGTAGGGGAAGAGCAATACATTCTTTCCACTCTGATGCTGCCCGGACTGGCGCAGAAATGTGGCTGGGAAGGCTATGAAATTGTTCGAACTTTGTTTGGCGATCAGTTGCTTCAGATCGAGTACCAGCATCCATTTTGCAACAGACAAGGCCGTCTTTTCCCGGGCGATTCATTTGTGGAGAACTCGACGGGCACGGGGTTGGTGCACATAGCCCCGGGACACGGTCTTGAGGATTACGGTTTGGGCCAGCAGCATGGCTTGGTCATATACTCACCCGTGGATGACAATGGCTGTCTTGCGCATACAGCGGATCTTCCTGTTGCCCAACAGATGCCCAGCGAACTCGTTGGCAAATCCATCCTTGCGAAACACGGGGTGAGCGAAGCGAACACGGCGGTGCTGCATGAGCTGAGGGTTCGAGGAGCGCTGTTGCATCAAGAAAATTTGCATCATAGTTATCCTCATTGCTGGCGAAGCAAGACACCTGTCATTTTCCGGGCGATGGATCAATGGTTTATCCGCGTCGACCATGGGGGTTTTCGATCGAGAGCCATCGAGCACATCCGAGAACAAGTGGAGTGGGTTCCGGACTGGGGTCGTAACCGGATCGAGGCCGCCGTGGCATCGAGGCCGGATTGGTGCATTTCGAGGCAGCGAGCCTGGGGGGTTCCCATCCCTGCCTTTTACGATTCGTCAGGGACGCCGTTGTTGGATCCCGGAATCATCCGAAGGGTCGCTGAGTTGGTCGATCAATTTGGTTCCAACTTTTGGTTTGAAAAATCAGGGAGTGAACTTTGGGAGCTTGTGCGGCCCCCCGGCTGGGCCGGGAAGGAGCATGCCAGAAAATCTCAGGACACGCTCGATGTCTGGATTGATTCAGGCTCCTCATCGCGCGCCGTGTTGATGCGTCGATCCGAGTTGTGCGAGGGTACCCATTGGCAGGCAGATATTTATCTTGAGGGGAGCGACCAGCATCGAGGTTGGTTTCAGTCCTCTTTGCTTCTTTCCCTTGCGGGCCATGGAGTGGCCCCATTCAAAACGGTTTTGACTCATGGGTTTATTGTGGACGCGGACCGGGAAAAAATCTCGAAGAGCAAGCAAGGTCAAGGCGGCTACGAAAAACCCCAAACCTCGGAGGCGTATGTCAAACGCTATGGAGCCGATGTGGTCCGTTTGTGGGTGGCCTCTCAAGACTACAGAAACGACGTTGTCGTGAGTGATGAGCGCATCACGAAAGTCAGCGAAATTTATAGGCTTTTGCGGAATAGTTTGCGATATCAAATCTCCAATCTTTACGATTTTGACCCCGCGTCCCAGGTCGTTCCAATCGAGGCGATGACTCGGTTGGATCGATGGATTTTGGATGCGTTTAGATCTGTGGAACTTCGAGTGGACGAGGCGTATGCGCGCTACGAGTTCCACGCGGTGTACCAGATTTTAAGCCAGTTCGCTGCGGTGGAGTTATCGGCCGTTTACCACGACGTGGTAAAGGATCGTCTTTACACCGACGCAGCCGGCTCACCGCGTCGGCGGTCAACCCAGACAACACTGCACATTCTAGCGAAAAGACTCTCCCAGATGCTGGCTCCCATTCTGTCTTTCACGATGGACGAGGTGTGGGAATTCGTCCCCGGATGCGAACGTGGGAGTTCGGTGCATCTGAGTGATTGGATCCCGGTTTGTGCGAGCACTCCAGGCGCTTGTTTGTTGAGCGAAGGGGAATCGGAACAGTGGAGGCTCAGTTTTGAGTGGCGAGAAAGCGCTCTGGCAGAGTTGGAAAAACAGCGCCAGATGAAGGTGATTGGAAAAGGGTTGGACGCGGAGGTGGTTTTGATCGGTTCGGGGCCCGGGGTCGCACGATTGGGGGAGGACCCATCCTGGCGGGAAGATTTGCGAGAACTCCTGAACGTTTCCGCGCTGAGCGTGCGGTGCGTCGATGGAGCTCCCGATGCGGCGGTGAGGTTTGATGTGCGGCATGCGCAAGGTCAGAAATGCGAACGGTGCTGGCATTGGGAATCCAGTGTTGGGAGCCACACCAGCCATTCCACATTGTGCTCACGATGCGCCCTTGCAGTGGGCTAGCAGTCGACGGCCAATGGGCGTGTTTTCGGTGCTTTTTGGTCAACCAAAGCACTTATCCACTTATGGAAAACACGTCCAAATACCGGAAGTAAACTGAGGTTCACAGGCAGGCTATTCTGCTTCAACTCAGGTAGGGACTGTATTCTGGAACCGCTTTTTTCAGCCGTAATTTTAGCCTGTTCGTTTCCGTCGCGTTCAGGTTTTCCTCAATATGGGAAAATTGTCCTTCGACTTGTTCGAGGTCCGATGGTTCGTAGACAAACTGCATGATCTGAGGGTGTCTAGTGGGGAGGATCTTATCTCCGGCATGTTGGAATTCCTCAAACAGCTTTTCTCCGGGATGAAGTCCCGTGAATACGATCTCGATGTCGTCATCCGGTTTAAGCCCACTAAGTTCGATGAGCTGCCTTGCCAGATCCACAATCTTTATGGGCTTTCCCATGTCCAGGCCGAAGATCTCGCCCCCGCTGCCTTGTGCCCCGCTTTGCAAGATCAGACCGACCGCCTCAGGGGCGCTTAGGAAGTAGCGACTGGAATCGGGATGGGACACCTTGATGGGTCCACCTACGGCGATCTGTTTGTTGAAGATAGGGATGACACTACCCGATGAACCCAACACGTTGCCGAAGCGAATCGCGATGAATTTGGTTTTCTTGGCCTGTGAACCGTTTTGGCTTGTTTGCAGAGCTTGCAAGAAAATTTCGGCCAGGCGTTTCGTGGCACCCATCACATTGGTGGGATTGTTGGCTTTGTCTGTAGAAATAAAGACGAATCGTTCGACCCCGTGAGCCATAGCAAGCTTGGCCATTTGAGCGGTGCCGAGAGAGTTGTTTTTGAACGCCTCAGCAGGCTGGCTTTCCATCATGGAAACGTGCTTGTGCGCGGCGGCATGGAACACGAGTTCGGGCATGAATTTGTTGAACAGGCTTCTCATGCGCAATTCGTTACAAACATCCGCCACCAACGGTGTGATGACTCCGCTCGATCCCTTTGTCCTCAACTCTTGCTCGATTTGGAAGAGCAGGAATTCGGATTTTTCGAGGAGCAGAAGCCGCCGCGGTTTGTGCCGCAAGATCTGGCGGCAAAGCTCGCTGCCGACGCTGCCGCCAGCGCCGGTCACCAGAACCACTTTATTCTCGAGCATCTGGCTAATAATGTCGGTCTCGAGCCTAGCCGGTTCGCGCCCCAACAGGTCCTGAATCTCAACAGGACGCAGTTGGCTTACTTTGATCGCCCCGCTTGCGAGTTGGTCCATCGACGGGACGGTTTCGAACTGGAGCCGGGCTTGCTGAAGGACTCCGATGATTTCGGAGATTCGTTTGGCGGGGGCCGAAGGCAAGGCGATGATCACTTCTTCGAGCTCGAGATTAAGCTTCTGATCGAGCAAGCACTCAGGGTTCCCAAGGATCGGAATATTATGTAATCGGGATTGCCACTTTTGTTTGTCGTCATCGAAGAAAGCGACGGGGACGAGGCCCAGCCCACGTTTGCTTAGGAGTTCGCGCGCCAGACTCGCGCCCACATCGCCAGCTCCGATGATCCCCACCCGGCGCGATCGGCGCAAGGATTGGTTCTCGGGCGAG
>CANLCA010000342.1 GCA_947487925.1 Verrucomicrobiales bacterium
AACACGTGCTCCGTGTATGGCACGATGACATCCAGAACATAGGGTTGGTCAGAATCCAGCATGCGCTGCATCGCGGCACGTAGGTCGCGCTTGAACATCACCCGCTCGCAGGGAACGTTGAAGCTTTTCGCCATCGCGATGTAATCTGGATAGATCTGCTTCATGTTCTTCGGGTCCCCAAGATACGTGTGCCCCCGGTTTCCCGCGAAGAATGTGTCTTCCCACTGGACCACCATGCCCAGGTGCTGGTTGTTGAGCACAAGGGCCTTCGCGGCGATCTGTTCAATGTGCGCTGTCGCTAGCTCCTGGATGTTCATCAAAAAGGACCCGTCGCCGTCGATGTCGACAACCTGCTTGTCCGGTCTCGCCACCTTGGCGCCAAGCGCGGCGGGATACCCATATCCCATCGCCCCCAGGCCGGCGCTCGTCAAGAATTGCCTTGGGAACCGGTACTTGTAATACTGCCCGGCCCACATCTGGTGCTGCCCGACTCCTGTCGTGATGATCGCGTCGCCGTTTGTCAGTTCATACAGTATCTCGATCGCCATTTGAGGAAGGATCACTTCGCTTTCGAATCCGGACAAATGATCTCGCATGTGTTGAGAGCGAATCACTTCTTCATTCACCTGGTAACGCAGCGGCGCGCGCTTCTTCCATTCCCGGATGGTCTGGTGCCACGCAGTGAACTTTTTCTTGATCGGCCGCGCTTTCACCAAACTGTTCAACCTCTTGAGGGCGTGTTTGATTTCGGAGACAATGGGATGCTGAACAATCCTGTTCTTGTTCAGTTCAGAGCGATCGATGTCGATATGGACGATCGTTCCATGTTCGCAGAACTTTTCGACCTTGCCAGTGACGCGGTCGTCGAATCGGACTCCGAAGGCCAAGAGGAGGTCTGCTCCAGGCGCCACCATGACGGAGTGAGTTTCACCACCCACCGTTTCCTTGCGCTGCTCCCCGCTCACCGCCCAGTTGGCATACGCGGTTCCATGCATCCCTAGCCAGCGGAGCGCTAGCGGATGTGTTTCCGGAAAAGCGCCACATCCCATGATTGTCGTCGTGACTGGAATTTGGGTGGCTTCCACGAACCGCTTTAATTCCTCGGACGCATTGGCGCTGATGACTCCGCCTCCAACATACAAAACAGGTCGCTCAGCTTTTTCTATCAAATCCAGGATGAACTCCAAGGTGCTGTCGTCCGCCCTGGGGTCCTCAGGATAGCCTCGAATGCTCAGTTCTTCACCAAACACCACAGCGGCGCGCTGTTGCTGGATATTCTTCGGGAGATCGACAACGACGGGGCCTGGGCGTCCTGTAGTGGCGACATGGAACGCCTCCTTGACGATACGCGGAATATCGCTGATGTTCGTTATCAGATAGCTGTGTTTGACGATCGGCAGAGTCAGTCCAAAAAAGTCGGTCTCTTGAAACGCGCCACGACCGATCATCGCCTGAGGCACTTGTCCGGTGATGGCCACCAATGGAATCGAATCCATGTAAGCGTCGGCGATTCCAGTGACCAAATTGGTGGCTCCAGGACCGCTTGTGGCCATACAGACACCGGCCTTGCCCGAGGCGCGGGCATATCCCTCGGCCGCGAAAGCTCCGCCCTGTTCATGGCGTGGGAGCAC
The DNA here is from genome assembly GCA_947487925.1 of Verrucomicrobiales bacterium. Classification (GTDB taxonomy): domain Bacteria; phylum Verrucomicrobiota; class Verrucomicrobiia; order Limisphaerales; family F1-80-MAGS106; genus F1-80-MAGS106. The sequence goes on from CANLCA010000342.1 coordinate 1,632, forward strand.
CGTCCGGATCTTCTTCGACCGCGTCAGCGCCTGGTGGATTTCCATGCTCGCCCCTCCTGGGTAAGCAAAGATAGTGTCAACCCCCTCAAGTTCCAGGCTCGCCACCAAAATGTCGCTGCCCAGCATGGGTATTGGGGTCTCGACCTTCCGGCTGCCGGCTTTGGGTTTTGCATCCTTTTTTCTAGTGCTCTGGCTCATTTGTGTTGGGTGTGTTCAGCCGGCTGGCGGGGTTGAAAAAAAAACCCACGACCGTTGCCAGCCGTGGGTTTTTGTCGAAAGTGTGTTCAGCAACGACAAAGATCCCCGGCGGCGTCGCCTACGACGACCGCAATTCTTACCGGGCAAACTTGTCGTTTTATTCTGGACATGCTGACGTGGAAATTAGCGACTACGTTCGGCAGGGTCAAGAAGGAGATTTCTCCCGGTTTCTTGAGGGTTCTCGCTTCTCAACACGCGACCTGCCCGTTACCCTCGCCTCCCTGTGGCCTCCACTCTTTACGATCTGCTCCCAAAATCGGGCGACTATACGCCCTCCAATGACGTTCTTCTTGGTTGCTTCCTCGATTACGTTCAACTCAAAAAACTCGAGCTTTACCCGGCTCAAGAGAACGCGATTCTCGAATTGTTCGAGGAGAAAAACGTGATTCTGAACACGCCAACCGGATCGGGCAAATCCCTTGTTGCCAGCGCGGTTCATTTCAAAGCCCTCGCCCAAGGCCGTCGATCTGTCTACACATGCCCTATCAAGGCCCTCGTGAATGAGAAATGGATGGCTTTGTGCCTTGAGTTCGGGCCCGAGAATGTCGGTCTCAGCACCGGCGACGCAACCGTCAACTGCCACGCCCCAATCTTGTGCTGCACCGCTGAAATTCTCGCAAACATGGCCCTTCGGGAAGGGGCTGAGGCGAAAGTGGCGGATGTCGTGATGGATGAGTTCCACTATTACGCCGACCGCGATCGCGGCGCCGCCTGGCAAGTGCCGTTGCTCACGCTTCCTCAGGCCCGGTTTCTTCTCATGTCGGCAACCTTGGGGGACACCACGTTTTTCGAACAGGAACTAACTCGTTTGAACGGACGTGAGACCTGCGTGATCTCCTCGAAAACGCGCCCGGTTCCCCTGGAATATTCGTACGCCGAAACCCCGCTCGCGCAAACGCTGGAGACGCTCGTCAGTGAGAATAAGATTCCGGTTTATGTGGTCCACTTCACCCAACTTGAAGCTGCGGAAAGCGCCCAGGACTTCACGAGCATCAACGTTTGCTCCAAGGAGGAAAAATCCGCCATCGCAGCCGCTCTGGAAGGCTTCAAATTCAACAGTCCCTACGGACCGGAAATCAAACGATGGTTGCGCCACGGCCTTGGATTGCACCATGCGGGTCTGTTGCCAAAATACCGCGTCCTCGTGGAGCAGCTCGCCCAGAAAGGCCTGCTCAAGGTGATTTGTGGTACCGATACTTTGGGGGTGGGTATCAACGTTCCGATCCGCACTGTTTTGTTCACTCGTCTCTGTAAATTCGACGGCCAGAAGACCGGGATTTTGAGCGCTCGCGATTTCCACCAAATCGCTGGCCGCGCTGGTCGCAAGGGTTTTGATGACGTCGGTTGGGTGGTGGCGCAAGCGCCCGAACACGTCGTCGAAAACCTTAAACTCGAGGACAAAGCCGCCCGTGACGGGAAAAAAGTTGTGAAAAGAAAGCCTCCGGAAAATAACTTCGTTTCCTGGGACAAAAATACCTTTTCGCGACTCATGGGGGCGCCTCCTGAACCCTTGAGTTCCCGCTTCAATGTCACGCATTCCATGCTCATGAATGTGCTTAGTCGCACCGGTGACGGGTGCACCGCCATGCGTCGAATTATCTCTCGTTCTCACGAATCGCCCAAGGCAAAGAAGAACCATGTCAAACGCGCCTGGGTGCTGTTCCGTTCTCTCCTGGATCGAAAAATCATCGAGTTTCCCCCAGCCGGCGAACACGCCGGCCATTTGCGCGTGAACGCCGCCCTTCAAGACGACTTCTCGCTGGACCAGACGCTTTCCCTCTACTTGCTCGATACCATCCATCTTCTCGATCCTTTGGCTCCCGATTATCCCTTGGATCTGGTCACCCTCGTAGAATCTATTCTTGAGAATCCAGAAATCATTCTCCGAAAACAACTGGACCGGCTGAAGACCCGGAAAATGGGGGAATTAAAGGAACAGGGGATGGAGTACCAACAAAGAATCGATGAGTTGGAAAAACTAGAGTACCCCAAACCGAAACGGGAATTCATCTACGCCACTTTCAACGCCTTCGCAGAGAAACATCCCTGGGTGGGACAGGATAACATTCTGCCAAAATCCATCGTCAGGGAAATGTTCGAGGAATTCCGATCTTTCTCGGATTACATAAAAGATTACGAACTGCAGCGTGCGGAGGGAGTCTTGTTGCGGCATATTTCGAGGGTTCACAAGGTCATGGTCCAGACGATCCCAGAGGCTGCGAAGAACGAGATGGTGGTCGAGATGCAGGTCTTTCTTTCGACCATGATCCGGCAGATCGATTCCAGCCTTATCGAAGAATGGGAGCGGATGCGAAACCTGGATTACAGACCGCCTTCGGACAAACCCGAAGCGCGCCCGCCGGGCGCAGAGGCCGCCCTGAAGGATATTACACGGGATGAAAAAGAATTTGTCAGCCTGATCCGTGTCGTGCTGTTTTCGTTTCTGCGGAACCTCCAGAACCGCGACTACGAAGCGGCGCTGTCGGAGTTTGCCATTGGCGGGGAACCCGGCTCGGATTGCCCCAGCGCAGATTCCCTCCGCCGTTCTTTCGAGGAATATCACACAACGCACCAGCGGCTTTGTCTGGATCCGGAGGCGAGAAACAGGCGGCATACCTACGTGAATCCTAAGCCGACTCAAAAGCCCGGCTTCTGGCTAGTCGAACAAGTGCTGGTCGATCCGGAGGCCAAAAACGACTGGGTGGTTGAGATCGAAGTTGACTTGGGGGCCTCC
>CANLCA010000343.1 GCA_947487925.1 Verrucomicrobiales bacterium
CGCGTTCAAGAACGTGTATTGCCAGATCCCGAACCTGGGCAAGCTGGGCCAGGAACATCAGGTGCCGGACACGCTGGACTACGACTTGTGGGTCGGCCCGGTGGAGTTCCGTCCTTACTCGCCGCTCTGGGTGCCGTGGAATTGGCGCGGCTGGCTGCACTTTGGCGGCGGGACGATTGGCGATTGGATTTGCCATGTGCTCGACCCCGCGTATTGGGCGCTCGACCTGGACGCGCCCACCTCGGTGGTGGCGGAGGCGAAGGATTACGATCCAACGAAGCATGGGGCGACGTATCCGTCCGCGACGACGATCACGTTTGAATTTCCGGCGAAGAAGGAGCGTGGGCCGGTGAAGCTGGTCTGGCACGACGGCGACACCCAGATTCCCAAACCGGCCGATTTCCCCGCGGACGAAAAGGTGCCGAGCACGGGGGCGATCCTGTTCGGCGACCAGGGGATGATTGTCCATGGATCGCACGGCGGCGGCGGCTGCCATCTGTTACCCGACAAGTTGATGGACCAATTTTCGGGCAAGAACGCGCCGGCGGAGAAGATTCCTCGCGTGAAGGACCATGGATGGGATTGGATCGAAGCCATCCGCACCGGCCGACCGGCCGGCTCGGACTTCTCGTACGGCGGACCGCTCACGCAGGTGGCGCTGCTGGGACTGATCGCGCTGCGTTTCCCCGGCCAGAAGCTGGAGTGGAACGACCAGGCGGTGAAGTTCACCAACCACAAGGCGGCCAGCGCGTTCCTCGAATCGACCTACCGTCGCGGGTGGAAACTGTGAGACCAGCATGATGAAACCTCTCGCGCTCTGCGACGGGGTCAGTTCTTGATAGTGGACACAGCCGAGATCGGCAGACCGGGAAGGCACCGTCGCTGGCTCCTGCCCGCGCCCCTCCGTACGCGGAGCGGCCCTGGCCCCGCGAGCCGTGCGACGACGTGGATCCGAAGCCCGATTACGAAAACGTCCTGACCGACTGACCTGACCCAGTGCGCCGCGGAGAACGCAGGCGACTGCGCCAGCCGGCGGGGTGCGTCCCGAGGTGATGGCCGCCAGTCGGTTTTGGGCCGCAAAACCCGCGGCGAGCGGGCTAGCGGCATGAAAAACCGGTCGCCGATTCGGCATGGGCCAGAAGCCCTGAGGATAAGCCTTGCCGTGCGCCTCAAAAGGCATTGAAGAGTAGGAAAATGAACCCGATGCAAAAGCAACTCTCCCTGAACCTCGCAGCATCCACAAAGCAATTTCCTATCCGTTTCTGGTTTGCCTGTCCGAGGGCGGCCTGGGGGCGCGTGAAACGGCCCGGCAACTGAAGCTTTCGCATACCTGCGTCGCCAACAAACGGCGACGGATCGCGGCCCTGGCCGATAAACTGGAAGCCGATCACGACCAGGGCAGGAATTCCGTGAGTCCCACCATCAAGAAATCTGTTTCCAACCGCGCGTCAGAATTACTTCTCCCATAAGAGCAGTGTGAAACTTTCATATCACCGTGAAGTAAGAAAGCGCTTTCAGGGATCAAGGCTCGGCTGACTGGCCTCATCGGGCGGCTGGTCGGTAGGAACGCGAGCCTCAAAAGGAAAACCGGCTCAAGCGACGTTCCACTTGGCCAAAGACAAAGAAAGAAACCATGCCATGAATAGTTCATACGCTCAAAATCAAAACACGGGCGCCAGAGCTCTTGCGTGGGCGCTGCTCAACCCCGGGTTGCTCACCGGCATGCCGCAAGTCCGAGGCGAGCAACGAGCCATCAACCCGAAAACGAGTGGATTCCTCCCGGCCGAAGCGAAGGCCCATGGAAAGACCTTGGGCGAGTGGCTTGGCATTTACTGGCGCTGGAACTTTAGAGCGTGTTCGAAAATTCGGGAATTATTAAACACTTCAAAAATGTCCGTTCCGTTGTGAGTTAAAAAAGCGATGTAAACGGGCGAAAACACTTGACTATGAGTGTAGGTGAGAGCGTTCCAACTACTAGGCGTAGCCCTGTTGAGCGATGCAAATCGCTCAGTACGAAACCAGCTTGTCCGACGCCCAATGGACACTCGTCCAATCTGTGCTTCCCAAGCCCGCCAAACGCGGCCGTCCACATACAAATCGGCGCCTGGTGCTGGATGCTATTCTCTACATCGTCAAGGGTGGCATCCCATGGCGCCTGCTCCTGGTCGGCTTTCCTCCCTGGAAGACCGTGCACTCGATCTTCCGCAAGTGGACCAGCGACCATACCTGGGAGAGTCTCAACGACCGCCTGCGAGCTCTGGTCCGTGCACAGTATGGCAAGCGTTGTCATCCCACCGCCGCCATTCTGGACAGCCAGAGCGTCAAATCCGACGGCCACGGAGGAACTGTCGGCTACGATGCGGGCAAGAAAATCAAAGGACGCAAACGCCATCTGCTGGTCGATACCCTGGGACTGGTGCTCGGAGTGGCGGTGACTTCAGCCAAAGTACCGGAAAGGGAAGGCGCGCAAGTCTTGCTGACCCGAGTCCTCTGCTGGTTCACCTGGCTGCGACTGATTTGGGTCGACGGTGGATACAGTGGCTCGGACTTTGCGCAATGGGTTCGAGAACTGCGTCCAAAACTAGAGGTCGAGGTCGTCAAACGATCCGACGATGTCAAAGGCTTCAAAGTGTTGCCCAGACGCTGGGTGGTGGAGCGGACGTTCGGATGGTTGATGCGCCACCGACGCTTGGTCCGGGATTACGAACATTGCGAGACCAGTGCCGAATCGTGGGTTTATATCGCAATGATACGAATCCAACTTCGAAGATTGCCTTGATTCCTCAGGATTTGCGATTTTTCGGTCACGCTCTTAGAGAAATTCAGCCCTCGACCATTGGTTTGTCCGGGTCTTGCCCCATTCAGAGAGACGCCAAAGTTTCAGTGTTTCAGTAGAATTCCCTTGTGAGTCATGAACGGTGCGACTAGAAAGCAGGATCACATGGAAAGATCTGCGATGAATCGCCAGGCCTCTTGCCGTCGACATTTGAGCAGACTAGCCTTCACTCTGATTGAGCTTTTGGTGGTCATTGCGATCATCGCCATCCTCGCGGGATTGCTTTTACCAGCCATGGCCAAGGCCAGGGAAACGGCGCGAGGCACAATTTGCGCCAGCAACCTCCGGCAACTAGGCCTCGCTTCCCAGTTGTATCTCGGTGACAATCGGGGACGCTTACCTTCGTTTCGCAACTGGCTTTCCGTAAAGGTCGGCGACCTGACCACCGGAAAATTGTTTCCCTTTGTCGGTGACAAAAAAGTTTACCTCTGTCCTACGGATCAGTCCGAAATCGCTTCCCGCAAGCGCGTCGTGGTGCCGAATTCAGGCGGGCCTGGGGGGCGCATCGCGCGCCGTGACTACAGTTTCGCCATGAACTGCGGCCTCTGCCATGAGGAGGAAACCACCACGTTTTTGGCACCGGACAAAACCATGCTTTTCATGGAAGCGGTGATGGCAACCAACGATTATTCCGGGCAGGTTGGACCGACGTTTGGCAGTCGCACGCTGACGACGCGGCACAACAAACGCGGGAATTACGCGATGACCGACGGGCACGTGGAACGTATGAATCATGCCCAAAGTGTCGCGGCAGAGAAGAAGAAGCGATTTTGGTTTCCGACGGACAACACCAAAGGTCCTGGTGGAATGAACATGGCCGGCGGCCTTCAGTAGGTGCCGCGATCCCCAAGTTGCGCTCCACCTCCGCCCTCCGGACCTGGCAAGCGTCAGCCAGCCCATCGGGGACACTTTGTGATCAAAGCCAGCGCGGCTTCCGCCCTCATTCACCCCATATCGCGGACCCGATTCGGTTTCGGTTGAACCCAGAACATTCTTCTTTCGCTCTTTCCTGGGCTGTTCCAAAATGAAGATGATTGTGCGGATGCGCTCGATCATACCTTTTACAACTTCCATGACACAACTACCCCACACCCGGTCCTGCTTTGTCTGCGGCGACCACAATCCTTTAGGGCTGAACCTGCGGTTTGAAACAGACGGAACGATGGTTCATTGCCGATTTGTGCCACGCCCCGAGCATGCGGGCTTCAAAGAAACACTGCACGGGGGTATCACGGCCACCATCCTGGACGAAGTCATGGTGTGGGTCGTCGGCGTTCGCACAAAATCGTTCGCTTACTGCGCCGAAATGTCCATCCGCTACGCGCTTCCGGGCAAGCCAGGCACCCCGCTGATCGCAACCGCTCGCCTCACCCAGAACCGGCGGCAGAAACTCTTCGAAACGGAGAGTGAAATGCGAACCGAAACCGGTGCTCTGATCGCCTCCGCGACTGGCAAATACCTTCCGATCCCAGGAAAACTTGCATTCGCCGCGCTCGCCGATTTCACAGGAGGCGACCCGGGATTTGAGTGGATGATGGGCGTGTCGCCGGTCCCGGCGGATTTGAAATCTGAGGTTCCAAATCTCAAATCCCCAGGCTCAGACGCTTCTTGACGGCGCGCCCGCAGCAGCATGGAATGATGGCCGTCTTTGTCCCGGTCCCGGCTAAGTTCAAAAAAGACACTCAAAACACATGCGCGATTCGAATGCCACTGCGGTCCCCATAAAGCTTCAGGAAGATTCTGCGACCTCCACGTTGACCTCTGTCATCGTCCGTCCCGGCGAATC
>CANLCA010000344.1 GCA_947487925.1 Verrucomicrobiales bacterium
CAGCTACTCGGCAAATTTGCACGGGCTCTGCGAGGAGGAGCACGCGGGAGGAGCTCTGGTCTTTGCCAGCTACGATCTGGGCGAGGAGTTCGACGGACACCTCCACATGCCCCGCCTCGATCATTCTTTCGACGATGTGGCCTCTAAATTCAAGTCCATCATGGACATCAAACCCGAAGGCTACGGCGTCGATAAAACATTTCCGGACATCCTCTACGTGCCTTCGGATGTGACCCTGAATCTGCGAACCCAAGCGGTTTCCTGGGTCAACAAGAACGGACCTCAATCCATCAAACTCCTCGCGGATAGAACCTACGTCCGGCCTTCAGGATACAGAGTTCGTATGGAAAAACCTCCCGGTGGCCGGGCCTGGAGGCTTGTCGGAACGCTGGCCGAAGGCACCCTCTGCCACAAACCCTGCACCGTCTCTGGCGGCGGCAAGTCTGAAATCTCGAAATCGCTCACAGACGCCATCCTGCACGGGCCAGTGTTCGTCACCGATTTTCAGACGGACTTCGACGAGGTGGAGAAGCTGATAAACAAGGATTACTCAGGTCGCTTCCTCGACATCAACCGCCGGGTCAAGGATAGCCGCGGCATCCTCAGCGCCGAACGGTCACTCGGCTCTGTCATCAAGCTTCTAACCCCTTCCACGGAGGATTACACGAGCGAATACAACGCTTGGTTGAAGGTGATTCCCCAACACGTCAAAGAGATGGTGTTCGTTGTCAAACGCTTCTACAAACCCGAATGGGGCGACGCTTGGAGAGCCTTTTTCAGTGTCGACATCGTCAATGGCACTCCTGGAAAAGAGCTCAAATGCGAGAACCGCAAGCTGGTCTCGATTTATTTACGCGTCGGTTACGACCCAGACGGGTCTTGGCGTGTTTTCGGGCTTCGCAAGGACTTTCATCCGTCGGAAAAATGGCAGTTTGAGGATGACATCACCGCCTCGATTGTGGTTCCCTGCGCCGCACTCAAGGGGCTGAATCCTCTGTATCAAAACTCTTCAGTCAAATTCATCAAGAACTGCGAATCCAAGCTGTTTCAAAGGCCCGACGACGCGATCATCCCTGGCTACGATCATCAGACCGAGCTGGACTTTTCGATGCCCGGAAACTTCTTCTCAAACTACGAGCCTCTCTCCACGGATCACGTCAGGGAAATAGTCGAAGACTCCATCAACTTCGACCGCTTTACGGAGCCGATGCAAGAGACTCTACTCGAGGCGGTGGCTGCAAATTCAAACCTCTTCGTGGTCTCGTCATCCAAGCCCCGCCTGGTTGAAGGCAAACCGTCCAAGAACCCACGCTACCTCCAGACTCGGCCGGATCTCATGAACCAGCGCGCGGTCCATCTGGCTGAGATGGCCGTGAGACTGAACCGTTTCATCCCGCCGGATAAACCCTTGCACCACCCCATCAACGCGGTGATTCCAGGAAGGCGAAACAACCCACCAGATCCTGGCTCGAACATTCGTCCCCTGGCCGTTTACAATCCGATTCACTACATGGAGCTTCCAGAACTTTTCATGGAGTTTATCTGCAGCATCACTGGCAAGTCCCCATCCACAACGGGCGCGGGTTCGGAAGGCGCCCTCACAAAGGGACCTTTCAACGCGCTGCACCCGATCATCGACCTCAACAATGCCCTCGTCGCCGCGATGCTCACGGGTTACGAGGCATTCATCACCGCGGCGGGCTGCGTGGGGCCCCATCTGCGGGTGGACCATGATATCAGCCTGTTGGTTCCGGAAATCTGGTCGCGAATGACCGTGCGCGAGCGGGATCCCCGATTCCTAATCCAAAACGGGTACCTCGAGAAGTGCGAAGACTTCTCCCACAAAGGAACGACTCTCGCGGCCTCGCGCCTCGGCTACCGCATCACCCACCGCTTTGTCACCATGTTCTTCGGCCGCGTTTTCAATCATCCGCACGTGGTTTTCACTGAGGCCATGCTCCGCCCCGAACTCCAGGATCCGGATATCTACCTCGATGGAATCGACAATATTCTGACCACACACAAACGGGTCGCGTTATCGTACTTTGAAGACGGTGGCGTGGAGCTCGCATGCCCTCCTTTGAAAGCGCTTCTCCACATCATGGCGCATGGGCATTTCGAAGGAAAAGGTCTGGACAATCCGAACATTAGATCCCTGTTCAACCGAGAACGACTCTCCACCGCCGCCTGGTACTCGACCCGACTCTCGACACAACAAGCGCGCGAAGCCGCTGCCTGGGATCACCACGTGGCTTACCTCGAAAACTTCCTCTCGAAACCCCAATACGCGGAGGAAGCGAAGCGTTTGGGAATTCGTGATCGCCTCGACCTGGCCCGTCAAACCAGCGAACGCGTGGCTTCGCCAAACTATTTGGATCACTTGCATGGAACCATTGGAGCCCAGCCACTCCATCTCACCGAGGAGCAATCAATGCCCCCCGGTTTGGATCTCCCCAATCAATAAAATTAAACCATGTCCACGCGTTTGATCGACCTGAGAAGCGACACCATTACCCAACCGACCCCCGCCATGCGCCGTGCGATGGCCGAAGCCCTGGTGGGTGATGATGTCATGGGAGATGATCCCACCGTTTCCGCCCTTGAGAAAGAGGTCGCCGCGCGGCTCGGCAAAGAGGCTGCGGTGTTCGTCCCCTCGGGCACCATGGCCAACCAGATCGCCGTCCGGGCACACACCGAACCCGGCGACGAGATCCTTCTGGAAACGAACTCGCATATCTATTTCTACGAGGCCGGCGGCATCGGTGCCATTTCCGGCGTGATTGCTCGCTGTGTGTCCGGCCGCCGCGGAATCTTCGGCGCCGCGGATCTGCTCCCGTGCCTCCGGCCAGCTGATGTGCATTTTGCCCCCACTCGGCTTGTTTGCATCGAAAACACCCACAATCGAGGGGGCGGCAGCGTCTGGCCGCTGGAAACGATGCGCGAAGTCGGGTCCTTCGCCCAATCTCACAACCTCCGGTGCCACCTCGATGGGGCACGACTTTGGAACGCGTCTGTCGCGAATAATGTTTCGGAAAGCGCCTACGCGGCGTGTTGCGATTCGGTCAGCGTCTGCTTCTCGAAAGGTCTGGGCGCACCGGTGGGATCCGCTTTGGCGGGGACGGAGAAATTCATCCACAGAGCGCGTCGGTTCAGAAAACAGTTCGGTGGAGGGATGCGGCAGGCTGGCATCATTGCAGCCGGAGCCCTCCATGCGCTCCATCACCATCGTGAACGCCTCGCGGAGGACCACGCGAACGCCCAGCATCTGGCAAAGCATCTCAGCGGCTTGCGCGGAATAGGCATCAATCCGCAGGAAGTCGAAACGAACATCGTTCGCTTTGAGGTCGAGTCCATGCCGGCTCCAACCCTCGCGGAACTCCTTAATCAAAAGGGAGTACGTGTGCTTGCCACCGGCCCAACCACCCTCCGTGCTGTCACCAGCTTGATGGTCACACGGGAGGACATGGAAGCCACGCTCGAAATCTTCAAGACACTCCTCCAGCCCACCTGTTGAGATCGTTTCAACCTGGAAAAAGCAGCTGAGAAACCACTAATCCTCGCTAATCATCACTCATGCAACAACATGTGAAAAATAACGATCTGGACGCCAGTTCACTGTGTGGGTGAGGTGCTCAGTCAGCGTAACTTCTTCACCATTAGTGTCTATTAGCGAAACTTAGCGGTTCAACTTCCGTTCTTAGGTTCAATCTCAAAAAGGCACTGAACGGGCTCAAGATTGACAAAGGCTTGGGTGAGGCCCTCCGACTCTGAGAACGTCCTCCCGCGTATCCTACCCCCCCAAAGACCCTGCGTCTCCCACGTCGCCCTTGTTGAAATCCACATACTCCTCGGTAAGATCCGCCGCGTACATCACGGCGCTTGCATCTCCGAGATTCAGGTTCACGTGCAAATCAAACTCGGTCGGGGCAACCGCTTCGCAGAGCTTGGGGAACGTTGCTTTTGTGGGCTGTCCCTTTTTCAACGACCACAACACCCGCCGAGCTCCAGGAGCGCTGTAACCAATGTCGATCTGGTCCTCGATCACCGTCGCGGCGCTGTAGCCGAGCGCGTCGATGATGCGGCCCCAATTGGGATCGCCACCGTGCCAGCTGGTTTTCACGAGCGCGCTATTGGCTATCGCCCGCGCCGCGGCGTCCGCTTCCCGCTCATTTTTGGCGCCTCTGACCCGCACCGTGACGACCCGGTGGACCCCTTCCCCATCACGCACGATTTTCTTGGCGAGCTCAAGACACACATGCTCCAAAGCGGCTAAAAACACCAGGAACTCGGCCGAACCCCCAGGCCTCTTTCCTGCCTTGACAGCCCTCGCGACACGGTCCGTCATCAAAACGTTCCCGGCGAGTCCGTTCGCCAGCACCAGCACAGTGTCATTCGTGCTCATATCGCCGTCCACGGTGATGCGGTTGAAACTTTTGGCCACGGCTTCCTGCAGGGCGATGCGCAGTGCCCCGGGCTGAATGGCCGCGTCGGTTGTGATGAAGCACAACATGGTCGCATGGAGCCCCGCAGGCAACGCGGCGGGGCGTCGGCCAGACACACTCATACCCGGTTGAATCATC
>CANLCA010000345.1 GCA_947487925.1 Verrucomicrobiales bacterium
AAGGGAATGAGTTGAGAAAAACGATGACTCTTCAAAGGGTCACTTGCCTGATGAGGCTCATCCCTCTGGTAGAACTCCACAAGTGCTTGGCTTTGCGTTCTCTGCGTTCTTTGCGGTTAATTCAATGGCTCTTTCCAGGTTAATCAGTCGGACTTCCAGGCGCCTCTGGCGAGTTCCATCGGGTGATTCCGCGTTGGAACTGCGTATCGAGCCAAACAGGGTTTGGATGTTGCGGCGTAGTTTTCTGGGAGACCCGCTCCGATTCGATGAGGTCCTAGCAAAAAATGTCCATAGCATGCCAATAGGGGAGCAGCCCTGTCTGGCGAATCCCATAAAGCTCTGCGCGGTGAATCGAGCAAGCATGGAGATGTCCAATGGCGACGAGCGAGCAGCGGAACGGACGGCACACGCCGCCCCGATGGTTGCTGACGCCCAAGGCTTCACCGGAACGGCACGCTGCGTTCACTGCGGCGAACGATGCGTCGGCTCGGTGGTGTCCGAGGAGGGCCACCATTTTTGCTGCCTAGGCTGTCGGGCGGTGTACTCGCTGCTGACCGAGAGCGGGCTGGGTCAGTTTTATGAGCTGGCGCCTTCACCGGGCTCTCGAGTTGGGGAGGTGCCGCTCACACAGCAGTGGGCTTTTCTCGACGAGCCCACGGTGCGAGACAAGCTCCTCGACTTTGCCGACGAGCGACACGCTAAGGTCACTCTCTATTTGCCGGCTATTCACTGTGTCGCGTGTGTGTGGTTGCTCGAAAACCTGTTTCGCCTGCATGGTGGGGTGGGGGAGTCGCGGGTCAACTTCGCCCGGCGTGAAGTGGGCATCTCATTCGACCCCACCCGGGCGAAATTGAGTGAAATTGCTGGATTGCTCACTTCCCTGGGATATGAGCCTAAGCTGACTTTTGGCACGCTTGACCAGGCTGCAGCGCGAAGGACGCCGCCTTGGCGGCAGCGGGAATGGCTGCAGGTAGGCGTGGCCGGGTTCGGCTTCGGCAACACGATGCTCCTGGCGCTTCCGGGCTACCTGGGCTTGGACAGCGTGAGTGGTCCCTGGTTCAAAGTGCTGGCGGGTTGGCTGGGTCTAGCGCTGGCCTTGCCCGTGCTGATTTACAGCGCGTCAGAGTTTTGGCGAGCGGCATGGTTGAGCGCCAAGCAGCGGTCTTTCAGGCTAGATGTCCCCATCGCGCTCGGGTTGGTGGCGATCTACGGGCAAAGCGTGTTTGAAGTGGCTTCAGGACGCGGTGAAGGCTACTGCGACTCGCTGACGGGACTGATCTTCTTCCTGCTTTGCGGTCGGTTGTTCAAAAGGATGACCTTCGACCGGTTGGCTTTCGATCGTGACTACAAAGGATTCTTCCCGTTGGCCGTCGTCCGTCAGAGCGAATCGGGTGAACAACCTGTGCCCATCTCACAACTCAATGTGGGCGATCAACTCCTCATCCGGCACGGAGAACTGGTTCCTGCCGACTCCCGGCTTACACGGGGAGAAGCGCGCATGGACTACAGCTTTGTGACTGGGGAATCGGAGCCTGTCACACGACGGACGGGAGAGATGCTCTTCGCAGGCGGACGGCAGGTGGCCGGATCCATCGAAGTGGAGACTATAAAACCCGTTTCGGAGAGTTACCTGATCTCGCTTTGGGACAACGAGGTCTTCCGAAAGCGGCGCGACGATGACTTCGACTCGATCACAAACCGGTACAGCCGCCGGTTCACGATGGGCGTCGTAGGCCTTGCGATAGCGGCGGCGGCGTTTTGGATGGTGGTGGACGCTGGGATGGCTATGAAGGCTTTCACATCGGTGCTGATCGTGGCTTGCCCTTGTGCGTTGGCTCTTGCTGCACCTCTCACACTGGGGACGGCCCAACGCTGGCTCGCGGCACGGAACGTGTTTCTTCGCAACGCCCAGGTCAGCGAACACATCGCGGCCGTGGATACGATCGTGTTCGACAAGACAGGGACCCTCACAATGGCGGGAGCTGGCTCCGTGAAGTGGCAGGGCCCGCCGCTGAATTCGGACGAGCAGAGCTGGGTCCATGCGGTAGCGCGGCATTCGGCGCATCCGTTGAGTGTTGGAGTGGTGGATGCCACAAATCGAGGGGAGGCATCCGCGCCTCTTTCTTACTTTGAGGAAACGCCTGGCTGCGGGCTGGAAGGCTCTATCGCCGGACGAGAGATTTGGCTTGGGTCTTCTGCCTGGCTTCAGTCGAGAGCGGTATCAGGCTTGCCGAGGCGGACGGGAAGCGTTGGTGTTTGTGGTGACCTCCAGGCAGGGAACGAGAACGCCCGCTCCGGTGAGCCAGCGCGGTTGTCATCGGGTTCGGCCAGCGCTGTTCACGCGGCAATCGACGGCCGCTACCGCGGCTGTTTTGTGATCGAAAGCTTGAGGAGGCCAGGAATGAACTCACTCATCAGCGGTCTCCAAGGGAGATACCAGCTCGTTCTGTTGAGCGGTGACAATGCCCGAGAGGAGTCTTCTTTTAGAGAGCTGCTGGGCGATCAAGCCCGGATCGAGTTCAACCAGAGTCCCTTCGACAAGCTCCAGGTGATCCGCGAATTGCAGGCTTCGGGGCGCAAGGTGATGATGGTTGGGGACGGCCTGAACGATGCGGGCGCGCTCAAACAGGCGGACGTCGGGGTGGCGGTGGTCGAGAAGGTGGGCACTTTTTGCCCGGCGAGCGACGTGATCCTGGATTCGGGGCAGCTCAATCGATTGGCTGAAGTTGTTGGGTTCTCCCGGCGTGCGGCGGCGGTTGTGCGCTGCGGATTTGTGGTGTCAGGACTCTACAATGTGTTGGGAGTCACGATCGCGGCGGCCGGTCTTTTGTCGCCGCTTATCTGCGCTGTGCTCATGCCGCTGAGTTCCGTCACTGTGGTTCTTTTTTCTATAGGGGCGACTCGATGGATGGGGCATCGAATATTCAACGATC
The DNA here is from genome assembly GCA_947487925.1 of Verrucomicrobiales bacterium. GTDB lineage: Bacteria > Verrucomicrobiota > Verrucomicrobiia > Limisphaerales > F1-80-MAGS106 > F1-80-MAGS106. The sequence goes on from CANLCA010000345.1 coordinate 2,934, forward strand.
AGGACCATCAATACCGGGAGGCGGCGAATTCCGGCGCGGTGCAAGTGAGCCTCCTGGCCGCGGCGGTCCCGGAGGAGGCCATCCCATGAGCGTGCTCGTGCTGCTGATATTTGCCAGCCTCGCAGTGGCTGCGACGTTTCTTATCGGTTTCATCTGGGCGGTGCGTTCCGGACAGTATGAGGACACCTGCACCCCGTCGATGCGTGTCTTGATTGATGAACCGACCGCCGGCCAGGGCAGGACCTCATTTTCAACAAATCACGACAAGAAGAATCCATGACCATCGAAACCTTCCGCTACGACAACCGCATCGTCCGAGCCTTCGCCATCGCCACGGTGGTCTGGGGGCTCGTGGGGTTCAGCGCGGGGCTGCTCATCGCCTGTCAGCTTTTCTGGCCCGAACTAAATCTCAATCTCCAGTACACCACGTTCGGACGGCTTCGCCCGCTCCACACGAACGCCGTGATTTTTGCCTTTGTGGGCAACGGCATGTTCATGGGCATCTACTATTCCATGCAGCGGCTGTGCAAAGCGCGCACGTTCTCCGATTTTCTCAGCTGGCTGAACTTCTGGGGATGGCAGGCCATTATTGTCAGCGCCGCTGTGACTCTTCCGTTGGGCCTGACTTCCAGCAAGGAATATGCGGAGCTCGAATGGCCCATTGACATCGCCATCACCGTGGTCTGGGTCGCGTTCTCGGTAAATCTTCTTGGCACCATCCTCCGCCGACGTGAAAGACATCTCTATGTGGCCCTCTGGTTTTACATCGCCACGGCGGTGACGGTGGCTGTGCTGCACATTGGCAATTCGCTCGCGGTGCCAGCCGGCCCCTTCAAGAGCTATTCGATTTACTCTGGAGTGCAGGACGCGTTGGTGCAGTGGTGGTATGCGCACAACGCTGTGGCTTTCTTTCTCACCACCCCCTACCTGGGGTTGATGTACTACTTTCTGCCGAAGGCGGCGGATCGCCCAGTGTTCAGCTATAGGCTTTCGATCATCCATTTCTGGGGGCTCATTTTCATCTACATCTGGGCGGGGCCGCATCACTTGCTCTACACCGCGCTGCCGGACTGGGCGCAGTCGCTCGGCATGGTGTTTTCTATCATGCTCATTGCCCCGTCGTGGGGCGGTATGCTCAACGGACTTCTCACCCTGCGCGGAGCATGGGACAAGGTCAGGCAGGATCCGATGCTCAAGTTCATGGTTGTCGCGCTGACCGCCTATGGCATGGCGACGCTCGAAGGGCCGATGCTCGCCATCAAGTCGGTCAACTCGCTTTCCCATTACACGGACTGGACGATCGCGCACGTGCACACCGGCGCGCTAGGCTGGAATGGGTTCCTGACGTTCAGCGTGCTCTATTGGCTTATCCCGCGGCTCTACGGCACAAAGCTTTGGTCTCTGAAGCTGGCAAACTGGCACTTCTGGATCGCGCTCCTGGGCATGATGTTTTACGTGGTGCCCATGTACTGGAGCGGCATTCTGCAGGGGCTCATGTGGAAGCAGTTCACACCGGAGGGATTCATGCAATACCCGAACTTCCTGGAGACGGTCCTGCAATTGATTCCGATGTACCGCCTGCGCGCTATCGGCGGTTTGCTCTACATCATAGGCGCTTTTCTA
>CANLCA010000346.1 GCA_947487925.1 Verrucomicrobiales bacterium
CATACCACCAGAACTTCAGCGGTGGCAGACCTTCGCGGGCGGGGAATTCGAAGCGGATGCGAGAGGTTTTCGGATAGGTTTCAGCGTGCATTTCTGAGGTTTCTTCGCACTCGATGACGTTGGGATAGCCAAGTTTGAGGGCGCGGAATGGCATGTTCACCGTATGACACGCCATGTCACCGAGGGCACCGGTGCCGAAGTCCTTCCATCCGCGCCAGGCGAATGTGTGATAAACGCCCTTCTTGTACGGCCGCATCGGAGCCGGACCCACCCACAAATCCCAGTCCACGTTGTCCGGAATCGGATCTTCGCCGGCAGGGCGATCAATGCCTTGCGGCCAGACCGGTCGGTTGCTCCAAACGTGGAGTTCCAACGGCTTTCCGATGACGCCTGCTTGGATGACTTCCACCGCGCGGCGCAACCCGGTGCCAGCGCTGCCTTGATTGCCCATTTGCGTGGCGACCTTCATCTCTTTGGCGAGCCGTCGCAACGTGCGTGCCTCAAAAACCGAGTGAGTCAGCGGCTTCTGCACATACACATGTTTGCCCATCTTCATCGCCATTGCTGCCGCGATGGCGTGATGATGGTCTGGCGTCGATACGGTAACAGCATCGATCTTGTCGCCAATCTTTTCGAGCATCTGGCGGTAATCGCGAAACTTCAGAGCGCTTGGATAAGTGCGGCCCTGCCGCCGGTTATTTGCTCCACCGCTGGCAGGAGCGTTCGACGCCGTCCTGGCCTCGAGCGTCCCTCCGTCGATATCGCAAAGAGCGTAAATGTTTTCGCCCAACTCAGCGACGTCGTCCGTATCGCTTGATCCCTTGCCGCCGGCACCGATGACAGCGACGTTGAGTTTGCTGTTCAGGTTCTGCCCTCGCAGAATGTAAGGACCGCCCAGCGCGGCAGCGCCAACCGCCAGCGATGAGTATTTGAGGAAGTGGCGGCGGTTAATGGAAAGAATTGGGGATTTGGAGGAGTGTGGATCTGACATACTATTTTCCTTACGCTTCAGCCTCACGTTGCACAAGGCAATTTTGCAATTGAATCGGGAATCAGAGCGAGCGTATCCACACATTGCGGAACCGCACCGGGTTGCCGTGGTCCTGCAAGATCAGCGGCCCTTTCTGGCCTGTGCCCTTGAACTCAGCCGCCGTGGTGGGCTCTGCCTGGATCGGCACATGGTCCTGCACCAGCACGCCGTTGTGGAACACAGTAAAGGATCCAGGTTCGCCCCCTTTGCCCTCCACCGATGGCTTCGGCGCATGGAAAATGATCTCGTACGTTTGCCATTCGCCCGGTTTCTTTGAGACGTTGACGAGTGGTGCAAAATGGCCGTAGAAAGCTCCGGCTTGGCCGTTGAAATACGTCTTGTTGTTGTAGGAATCGAGCACCTGTATCTCGTAACGTCCCTGCATATAAACACCGCTGTTGCCGCGGCCTTGGCCGTCACCTTTGACCTCGGAAGGACTCGCCCACTCGATGTGGAGCTGAACATCTCCGAACTCTTCCTTTGTCCTGATGCTCCCCGTTTTGTTGACAGTCATGAAACCATCCGCCACAACCCATTTTGCATCACCGCCATTCATGCTTTGCCATTTTGACAACCCCTTCCCGTCGAACAAAACAATCGCGTCCGATGGCGGCCCACCGGCCGATCCCGAATCGACTACCTTCGGCTCTGCTCCGCTGCTTTTGTCTGCGGCAAGAAGGATGGAAGTTGTGCCAGTAATTCCAAGGGCTGCCAAAGCCACGTATGTCAGCCATCGGTTCGAAGTTATTCGATATTGCATAGTGTGTATTGTGTTGGTCTCTCTGATTTCAAATCCAAGGGCAACCTTGGATGTTTTTATTTAGAGCGCGATGCCACCGAAAAAATTCAATCGGAATTCGAGCGCCGGCCACCACCCGGCCTGGGCCCTCGCTGTCCATCACCTACGAAGAGGATTCCTACTGCGGACCATCACGCAGGATCCATCTCCGTCAGCGACTGATCGAACGGGCACGGAATCATTCAACGCTCGCTCCCGACGGGTCTTGGAATCCATCGCCCGCCAACCGCTTCGCATGATTTCGGACATCGAGCGGCCAGGTCCCAATCATCTCGTTGAAACGCTCCTTCTTGCCTGCAAACAAAGCCCGCGTCGCTTCCTCGAAACCGGGTTGATCCCCTGCCAGAGCAGACATGAACCGATAGGCTGCCTCACGCGCTCGCCGCACGCGATCAGTGCCGGCGTTGACGCGTCGAGCCGTCTCCACCAGCTTGCGAAGCGCCACGGAGGCACCCCCAGGCTGACTGCCTAGCCAGTCCCAATGCCGCGGCAAGAGGGTGACCTCGCGTCCGACAACGCCCAATTTGGGACGACCCACTCCTCGTGAAACCATCTCGCCAGGATCATCCGGAGCCGCAACCCTCCCGTGCTCTCGCGACGTTGAGCCAAGCCGGTTGAGAACCTCAGTAGCCGTCCCACGAAAATCCACCTCGACCTGCGCGCTGGTGATGCCATCGAAGATCAGAATCGATTCACGGCTGCTTCGATCGATAGCTTCCTTAACTTTCAACGCGACCCGCTTTAATTGACCAGATGCGATGCGGTGGAAGCCTTCGAAGGCGATGTACCACGTTTCGGGAGTTTCATGCGTTGCGGAGCCTTTCGCTGATGTCATCATTGGCCTGGTTTTACCCGGATGTAATAGCAAGGTCAATAGTATCCGGGTAAAATATGTTGAGCCTCAGCGCAGGAGCACGGCCGTGGCACAACATCTTGCCTCCGCCCGGATGATGAGTGCCGTGGTGTTGTCGCGACCAGAGTTCGCCACGGAAGCGGCCACAATATCCTGGGCTGGATTGAAATTGTTTTTGTTCGCGTCTCGCGGGCGCAGCAATTCGACGAGCTGTTCGTTGTACAGGCCATCCGTCAGACCATCCGAGCAAAGGAGAAAAATGTCCCCCGCTTCGTAACCCACCGCGCCGACTTGCGGGTCCACGAATTGATTGCCCCCGCCCAGAGCCTTTTGCAGCGCGCTGCGGCGCGGATGATTACGCGCCTCGCGTTCGTTGATTTTTCCGCTGCGAAAGAGCCAGCCGACGTGCGTGTCGTCCTGGCTGAGTTGTTTGATTTCGTTGCTTCGCGCGGGTAGAAAATAAATTCGGCTGTCCCCGATATGGCCGAAATACATCCAGCCCGGCGTGAACCAACACAAGCTCATCGTCGTCTCCATGCCGTGACATTCCGTGTAGGAATTGCCGAGATAAACCAGCGCGCGATGAATCTCGCTAAACAACTTCGTCAACACCGCCGCCACTGCGTCGTCTTCGCCACTGGCGGTTTTGCGAAACGCGCGGGGCAGTAGCGTGGTGATCTTCTCCACGGCAATGTTGCTGGCGAACTCGCCCGCCTTCGCGCCACCCATCCCATCGCTGATGGCAAAAACGAAATCAGCATCCGCGGTGGAAGCTTCACCAGTCTTTCCCAGCCTATGAACTTCGCGAGCGTCGAATTGCAGACCGAGGAAGGAATCCTCGTTGTTCTTCCGCACCTTGCCGATGTCCGAGAGGCCGGACCAGACCAGCGTGCCGCAGGTTTCCTTGCGTGGCTCCTTGGGCGCGTCGGGCAGAATAGTGGCGAACTCGAAATCAATCAGGCAAAACCGGCCTTCCTTCTGGCGATACGTCACATTGCGAATGTCCGGATCGTCGTGGCGCACACCGAACTTTTCCAACTCCGCAAACAGTTCCTTCGTTCGTTCGGCATCCAGATGCTCCACGCGCGTGCCGCAATTGGAAGTGATGATCCGTAGCTTGTCGGCGTCGGCGTCCAGCAAGCGTGGAACGAATGGGCAAACGCGCATTTCAAGATGCCGCAACACGCGCACCTCGTTGGTGAATCGCTCCCGCGCGTTCGCGCCGTGATACGATTTGATCACGCGACCATCATACGTCAGATGCACCGTCGCCCTGAGTGTGTCTTTGACTTTCAACATGGGAATGAATCTGGGTTAACCTGCCCGAATAATTAGTGGAATCGGCTGGGAAAGGGAAGGGCGTTCATGCGCGCCACGTTTCCGGCAGCGTCGCATCTTTTTGAACATCGCGGTCAATTCTCAACAGCCCGAAGGCCGTTGATCGCTCCGGACCTGAAACAGCTCAAAAACTTTTTGCTTGCATCAAACCCTTGTCGGCAGCGGTTCAAACGCGCTCATGCAATTCGCAATGCAAAAATCTTGCGATGCGGCACTGACCTTGCTGAAATGACTGCCTATTGATTGCGCCCGAATTTTGTACGACGGCGCGCTCGAAATAAAACCTGATTCACCGAAACGAACGAACAACAACCACCACCCACATGGCTAAATACAAATTAGAATACATCTGGCTCGACGGTTATGAACCCGTCGCCAATCTCCGCGGCAAAACTCAAATCAAGGAATTCGCCAGCTTTCCCAAGCTCGAACAGCTCCCGATGTGGGGCTTCGACGGCAGCTCGACGCGGCAGGCCGAGGGGAAAACCTCGGATTGCATGCTCAA
>CANLCA010000347.1 GCA_947487925.1 Verrucomicrobiales bacterium
AATCGAGAACTCGGCGCGCGGATTCTGCAAGGGTTTGGTTACTCCTGTGAACGGGTCAGCAACGGCCTCGAAGTGATCGCTGCGCTGGAACGGCAGCGGTTCGATCTGGTCTTTCTGGACGTGCACATGCCGGAGCTGGACGGGTTGGAAGCCGCCCGGCGCATTCGCGAACGTTGGAGCGATGCGGAGCGGCCCTGGCTGGTGGCAATGACGGCAAGCGTGGAGCACGGCGACCGGGAGACCTGCCTGGAAGCGGGGATGGATGATTATGTTCCAAAACCGGTGGAGATTGCAGGGATTCGGAGAGTGTTGGAAGAAGCAGGAAAGCGAAGGGCTTCCGAAAATCGCGGCCCACGCCTGGACGAGGCGCCGATTGCCTGGGCCAGGTTGGAGCAGATGCTCGGCAAAGAGGATGCCGTAATTCGCGAATTCCTGGAGAAGCACTGCCGAAGGACAGCGGAGCGGATCGATGCCATGCGCGCGGCGTTAGAAGCTGGAGACGCTTCGGAGTTGGAGATTCTGGCCCACGGCTGCCAAGGAACGAGCGCCAATTTTGGCATCCGCGCCCTGGTTCGGCCCGCGCAAGAACTGGAGAAGGCCGCGCGGTCCGGCGATTTATCGAGCGGCGCGCGCCTGATCGAGGAACTGCAACAAGCCTTCGCCCAAGTGCAGAACGCGCTCCAGGAGCGATTTCAGTAGAGACTTGTGGGTTGAACAGAAGATAGCAAAGGGCGCCAAGATGAGAAAATCCGAAATCTCTTTGCGCTCTTGGCGAGCTTTGTGTTGAGCTAGATGCCGCATCAACCGAAGGAGGAACGCATGCATCCGAACTACTGCAAAGCTAACCAATGGTCTGCGAAAGTTATCGGGGCGGCCATTGAAGTTCACCGCTTGAAAGGCCCAGGATTGCTCGAAAGCATCTACCAGAAGTGTCTCGTACGAGAGTTGTCTCTGCGCGAGATTCCACCCGTCTCTCAGCTTATCGTGCCGATTGAATACAAGGGATTCGTCTTTGACGAGCCGTTGCGCTTGGACTTTTACAGTGACTGTTCAGGCCAGTCGCAAAACGGACGTGAGGCTTGGCCGAAAAGACCGAAAGGGAACGGAAGAAATAAAACCAGATTCCGGCAATCTTCTTTCGTCTTTTTTCGTTTCTTTCGGCAACACTCCGTTCCCTGCCTTTGGGCTGGTAGCGTTGAATAGCGTGGCTGGTTTTACGAACGATGTCGGTGATCTGGAATGGTTGATCTTTCATGCCGGGGATTTAGCCGAAAAGAACGAAAGAGGGCGAAAGAAATCAAACCGAAAGCCGCCCTCCTCTTTTCCTGTTCCTTGGTTCCCTGCGGCCAACCATCACCCCTTTCGCGGTCACCATCTGAATAGTCACCTTTTTCATCGATCAATGCCTGATTATTGAAGCCAAGGCGGTCGAACAAATTCTGCCCATCCATAAAACGCAACGCCTAAGTTATATGAAGCTGCTCGACGCTCCACTCGGCCTCCTGATCAACTTTCATGAGATCCTACTCAGGAATGGCATCAAGCGTCTGATCCTGGAAGGCGCTGACAAGGTTTGAACAGAAGATCGCAACGGGCGCGAAGATACAAAATTCCAAATATCTTAGCGGTCTTCGCGAGCTTTGTGTTAAGCCGAATACCGCTTCAATCAGGCTCTCAGCCGTGAATGCAGTAACCGCGGCTGTGCTGGGTCTCGATCAGATCGGGAGGCAGCTTCTTCCGGATTCTCCCGATGTGCACGTCGATGGCGTTCGAGAGAGTGTCATCGTTCCCGTCGCACAAGTGCTCGTAGAGTTCGGTGCGGGTGATGGTCTTCCCCCGGTGCAAGGCGAGGTACTCGAGGATGGCATACTCACGCGGACGGAACTCGATCGGTTCGCCCGCGCGCGTCACCGTCCGAGTCGTCAGGTCGATCACGACTTCGCCCATCTCGATGCGTGGTTGAGCGTGGCTGGCGGTCCGGCGGATCAGAGCGCGCAAACGCGCCAGCAGTTCGGGCACCTCGAACGGCTTACCCACATAATCATCCGCCCCGCTGTCCAAGCCGCGGACTCTTTCGGGGGTGGCGTGGCGCGACGTGAGCATGAGCACGGGAGTTTTCTTGGTTTGACGCAACCGCTTTAACACTTCCCAGCCGTTCAGGCGCGGCATCAGGACGTCCAGCACGATGGCGTCGTAATCCCAGTTCTGCGCTTTGTACAGGCCGTTCTCGCCATCGGACGAAGTATCCACGGCGTAACCGTCCTCGCGAAACATTTTCGCCAGGAACTCCAGCATCGTCAACTCGTCATCGACCAACAGGATTTTCATATCGAAACTCGGAACGCGGCCTTCAGCCTTAAAACGGCAGTTGAGTCCACGAAGCACACGAAAGGCACGAAAGGAAAAGGTGTTGAACCGGGCGACACGCTTACCCGCTGAGTGGAAATCGATTCCTGGGCAACTCGTTTAGTTTTTGTGTGTTTGGTGTGTTTCGTGGGCCCAACCGCTTTTTCCAGGATCAGCGTGGACAATCAATCCGTTGCGCTTAAGCGCAAAATGTCGCGGACCTTGGTCCGAATTTCACGCCGCCGTTCCAAACTGACACGACCGCGCCGTCCAAAGAGTTTCTGAGAAGGAATCGCGTAAAGGATCGAACAATCGCAAAACGTTTCCCAATCCATGCCATCGGCGCCGTTGAGCAGGACTTCATATGGATACGGCGGACGACCCTGTCTTTGGCTTGTGCAATAAAGCACGTTGACCAGTGCTCCGCACGCGCAACGGTCCGGATGTGAAATCAGGACAACGGGATGTTCGCCTTTGCCGGGAAAGTCAAAACGCCAGACCTCGAACTGATCTTTCACTCCGGCGTCTCCAGGCTGCAGCCGTTCAGGAGGACCAACTCTTCTTTCGCCTTCGTTCGCGTCAGGTATTGCCTAAGACTGCCTCGAGGGAACGCCTCGGGAAGCTCTGCTTTGGCGACGCGAGTCAGAAGGAACCGGCCTTCGCCGTGCTCTTCGTAAGCATAAACCTGGTTCGGCTCGGCGTCGGGGAGGCGGACCCGCTTTCTCGAGTCCACAATGAGGGTGTGCATGGTGGGAATTTCCCACAGAGCCGGTTCTTGTCAATCCTGATCCTTGTGAAGGCCGGCCCCCCGTCCTCGTAATCGAAACCGCTCGGAGATACGCGACGGCAGGTTCACACAAAGAATCCCCCGAGTTCATAACTATTTCATGATTGCCCTGGTAGGATGCCCGCCAATGAACCACCCAACACCCATGCAATCCTTGCACCGATGGATGCTCGGCCGCGTGAACACGCCCATTCACCCTCGCCTCCAAACGCGTCGATTCGGCCGGTGCCTGATTTCCAGCGCTTGGGCTTGGTTGACCCTTTGCGCGCTGACCGCGCTCGCGATGCCCGTTCGCGCCGCGACGAGTCTCATCACCAACGGTAGCTTTGAAACATCGACCGCCGTGGGCAGTGTCACGCTGCCCCCAGGCACCGCCGCGCTCGCCGGATGGACCATCGTTGCAAAAGTGTATATCACGGCTCCCGGCACGACGTTTTGGCCAGGCAACAGCACGCGGTGGATTAGCCTGGTAGACCAGCAAGGCAACGGCTCCATGGAGCAGTCGTTTGCGACGACCTCGGGCAAAACCTACCAGGCATCGATGCGCACATTCAATGGCAGTGACAAATACTCAGGTGGAAAGCCGACACCGAATGCGTTGACCGTTTCAGCCACCGGCAACAGTGCGCTGACCGTGATGAACACTCCCGGCCAGGAAAAAACGGTGACCTATGAGTTCACGGCTATAGGGGCGACCTCCACCCTGCGAATCGCCGACGCCTCGGGCTACGCCAGCAACGCCGGTTGGATCGATGACGTCATGGTCAAGGAAGCTGAAGCCGCGTCGGTCACCCTCGGCAGCCTGGCTCAGACTTACAACGGCACTCCCAAACCAGCCACTGCGACTACGGTGCCTGCCAATCTGACCGTCAATTTCACCTACGACGGATCCGCCTCGCCTCCGACCGCAGCGGGCTCGTATGCCGTCGTGGCCACGGTCAATGACGCGAACTATGCCGGTTCGGCTTCGGGCACGCTGACCATCGCTCAAGCATCGGCCACCGTCACCCTCGGCGGCCTGGCTCAGACTTACGACAGCACTCCCAAACCAGCCACCGCGACTACCGCTCCGGCCGGATTGAGCGTCAGCTTCAAATACAACGGCTCTACGACGCAGCCGATTAACGCCGGTTCGTATGCCGTCGTGGCCACGGTCAATGACGCGAACTATGCCGGTTCGGCTTCGGGCACGTTGACCATCGCCCAAGCACCGGCCACCGTCACCCTCCACCTCCTGGCTCAGTCTTACGACGAAACTCCCAAACCAGTCTTCGCGACTACGGTGCCTGCCGATCTGACCGTCAATTTCACCTACGATGGATCCGCCTCGCCGCCGACCGCACCCGGCT
>CANLCA010000348.1 GCA_947487925.1 Verrucomicrobiales bacterium
TCCATGGCAAGACGGTAGGCATCAGATCGGTCAGGGAAGCCGCTAGTCATGGCATTGCGCTCATCCATCAAGAACTGAACCTTTCCGACAATCTCGATATCGGCGCCAACCTGTTTTTGGGGCGTGAGCCACGCCGCTATGGGTGGATCTGCGAGCAACGGATTCGATCTGATGCGAAAAGCCTTTTGGACGAAGTAGGCTTGCCGCATCCTCCCTCCACCATTGTCAGCACTCTCTCAATCGGGCATCAGCAAATGGTGGAAATTGCAAAGTCCCTCTCCCTGGAAGCGCGCGTCCTCATCATGGACGAACCGACTTCAAGCTTGAGCCAGAAGGAGACAGAACAGCTTTTCCTCGTGGTCAGGAAGCTCCGGGACCGCGGCGTCAGCATTGTTTACATCTCGCATCGTCTCGGCGAAGTCAAGGAACTCGCGGATCGCGTCATGGTCCTCCGGGATGGCTCCAATGCCGGAGAACTCCGCCAGTCCGAGATCTCTCGCGATGGCATGGTGAAACTGATGGTGGGCCGGGATCTCTCCCAGTTCTATCCTCGAATCACCCATTCCCCGGGATCAGCGCTGCTCCAAGTCGAAAACTTGCGCACTGCCACCTATCCCAAAAGCCGCGTGAGCTTCGAGGTCAAAGAGAGAGAGATCGTCGGCATCGCGGGCTTGGTAGGGGCAGGCAGAACAGAGGTGCTGAGAGCCCTCTTCGGCATTGATCCCTGCCTCGATGGCAAGATCGTCATGGGAGGTCGTGTCTTGAAAAAACATACCGCGGCGGACGCGATTCAGGCCGGCATGACCCTGGCGCCAGAAGACCGCAAGCAACTCGGTTTGATCCTCGAAATGTCGGTCCTCCAGAACCTCAGCCTCGCCAGCCTCCGACGCGACCAGAGCCTGGGTTTTTTAAACAAGGCCGCGGAAACCCACGTCGCCCTGGAAACAATCAAGCAGCTGCAGGTGAAAACCCCTTCGGTGGACCAGATCGTTCAGTTTCTCTCGGGTGGCAACCAGCAAAAAGTTGTGCTCGGAAAATGGCTCGCGATGAAACCAAAACTCCTTTTGCTGGACGAGCCAACTCGGGGCATCGACGTGGGCGCCAAACAAGAGATCTACCGGCTCATGGAGCAACTGGCGTCCAAAGGATTGGCCGTCATTTTTGTCTCCAGCGAGATGGAGGAAATCATCGGCATGTCCGATCGGGTACTGGTGATGCACGAAGGACGGATCACGGGCGAGTTGACTCGGTCCAACCTGTCCGAGGAAGCCATTATGCGTCTGGCCACCGGGGATACCGCCGTTTCAGTCTAGAGTTCTATGAAGAAAATCCTTGGCATCCTGACTCTGCTTATCGTGGTTTGCCTGTTCACCGCGATTAACAACCCGAAGTTTCTCACTCCCTACAACTTCCTGAACACTCTGCGCTGGACCTCCTTGTTTGGGATCCTTGGGATAGGGGTGTGTTTTGTGATCATAACGGGTGGCATTGACCTCTCGATCGGGTCGGTAATCGGCTTGGTGGGATCAACCCTCGCGGTCTTGCTCACCCAGAAACACTGGAGCATTCCGTCGGCTATTCTCGCCGTGCTCGTGCTTTCGGCCGCCATAGGTCTCTTCCACGGCTTCTTGATCACGCGACTGCGTCTTCAGCCATTCGTGGTCACACTTTGTGGTCTCCTTCTATACCGAGGGTTGGCACGCTACGTAACCAATGACCAAAGCCTCGGGTTCGGAAGCGATTTCGAAGGCCTGAGGCTCGTCGTGATCGGCAAGGTTCAAGTCCCTTTTTTCCCCACAATCTCCCTGCCGGCACCATTTTTTGTCACAGCCGCAATCGCTCTGATCGCCGCGATCTTTCTCAACAAAACCATTTACGGCCGCTACCTCCAGGCGCTGGGGCGCAACGAGCTCGCGGCAAAATACAGCGGGATCGACACCGACAGCATGAAGATGGCAGCCTACCTCACATGCTCCGTGCTGGCGGGGATCGGCGGAATTCTCTTCGCTCTGGATCTGAACTCGATCCAACCCTCCGGGCTCGGGGAGTTTTACGAACTGTATGCCATCGCGGCCGCGGTCCTGGGCGGATGCAGTTTGAGAGGCGGGGAGGGATCGATCCTAGGGGTATTGATCGGAACAGCCTTGTTGCGGGTGCTCTACAACGCGATCAACATCTTGAACATCCCCACCCATATGGAGTTTGCGATCATCGGCGCCGTAATCCTCGCCGGCGTGGTCACGGACGAATTAGTCAAACGGTTCGCAGCGAAACGGCGGGCTGCCATTGCCGCAGCCACGAGTTGAACCTCAGAACTCAGAAAAAAGGGGTTCCATGTCCGGTAGAATTGAAACTCCAATTCCCTCGTAATCCAAAATCACCCATTCTCGAGTATTCTGGCTTCAATGTGAGGAAATCGAACTCCTCATTGTGGGTTCCAAAATTCCCATGAAATTCTGTAGGCTGAACCTCAAAAAGGCAGTCAAAAGGGCTGAGCGTTTGCAAAGGGCTGGATCAGAGAGGTCCGACGAGGAAAGAGGCAATTCCTTTAATTTAAAAACGGAAGTTGAACCACTAATTTTCGCTAATAGACACTAATGGTGGAGAAGTTACGCTGACTGAGCGCCTCACCCGTCCAGTGAACCGGCTCCCGATCGTTATTCTTCACATCTTTTGTTGTATTAGTGATGATTGGCGAAGATTAGTGGTTTCTCAGCTGCTTTTTCCAGGTTTAAAGATCTGGTAAGCGACTTGGAACGACTTTACGGCCAAGACCTCTTGCTAAGATTCGACATGGGCAGCCGCCGTTTCGAGGTTGAAACAAACGCCCCACATCCGATGCTTAGGAAGTCTGGAAAGACTTGCCGCAACCGCATGACTGCTTGGCGTTCGGGTTCGTGATCTTGAAACCGCCTCCGGTCAGGGCGTCAGAAAAATCCATCACTGTCCCGCGAAGATAAGTCGCGCTAAAACTGTCCACCACGACGGAAACACCCGCGAAGTCAGCCACCAAATCTCCCTCGCGCTGCTCGTCGAAAGTCATCCCATACTGAAGTCCCGAGCAACCCCCTGATTCGACGTAGAGCCGCAACGGTTTCGACGCGTTGGAATCCCCTTGCCGAAGCACCCTCACCTGTGCAACAGCCGGGGCTGTCAGTTGAACAACAAATTCTTGAGCTAACTCAGTCGGCATCATGATAACGAGTCCCACACTAAAACGAGACAGAGCTCCTGTCAAACAAGCGATGAGCCGCCCCAGACATCGGGTCGAGGACATCGTTGCCAGCGCAAATCAGCGCTTCTTCACCTTCACCTCGTACTCCCTTTTCAACTTCTCAAAAAACTCCGGCAACTGCGCCTGGACTTCATCGAAAGCCAGCTTTTCCTTGATATCCATTTCTGCCTGCGAATAGGGAATCTTCTTCTCCGCGATGCGCTCCAATCCTTTGATGATGTGGAATCCGAGGGTCGTGCCCACCACATCACTCAATTGGTTCGGGGCGAGAGCAAAGGATGCGGCTTCGAACTCGGGCGGCATCTGACCTCGTGGGAAGGTAAAGTCGCCACCTCGGTCTCTTGAGGCTCGATCCTCCGAGGCTTCCTTGACCAAAGCCTCAAAGTCCTCGCCCTTTTTAGCGCGCAGCAACAAGGCGGTGGCGATTTGCTTCTTCGCAGTTCGAAGAGATTCGGGCAGGTCTCTCCCGCCCAAGTCGCGAGTGCTGATGAGCAAATGCCTGATTCGCATCATTTCCGGCTGCAAAAAACGCTTGGGATTGTCGTCGTAAAACTTCTTGGCCTGGGCCTCGGTGACGGAGGTTTTCCCCTTGAGCGCCCGGTCCAGAACCTGCTCGCAGATCGCGCGTTCGGAGATTTGTTCTTCGAACTGCACCGCCGTCATTCCGACCGCCAACAACTGGCGCTTGAACGCGTCCTCGGAGGGAACCTGTTTGCGGGTTTGCTCAATGAATTTGGCGCCCGAAGCCTTCGCTTTCACTCGGTCCTCCTCCGTGGCCTGTGCCATGAGAATTTGCGTCACGATGAGCTTGTCCAAAAGCTGCGCCTCAACCGCCTCCCGCTTTTCCTCCGAGAACCTCTGGCCTCTCGAAGCCAAGTTGGCCTTGAACAACGCAAAGGACTCCTCCAAGTGGCTTCGTCGCACATTCACCCCTCGCCCCTCCGCCAGAACCTCGTCCCCAAAGAGATCGGCCTCAGACTTCGAGGTTCGGGTTTTGGATGCCGTGCTCTGGGCCTGGGCGGAAGAGGGGCGCCAACAATCCCCGGGCATGCCGCACATCAAAGCTAAGCCCGCCAACACAAGGGTCTTTCTCCAACAAGTGCAGGGCGTCATAGTCGACTCCTCATTATAAATAAGTACATGTAATTGAGACTCAAAGGGCGACCACTCGGACATTGCTGATGTCCGGATCCATCCGGATTTCATCCAACGTCGATGCGGATGGAACGCTGTCAAGGTTCAGCA
>CANLCA010000349.1 GCA_947487925.1 Verrucomicrobiales bacterium
AACACATTCAGGGCGACGAATTCCAGGAATTCTTTTTCAGAGACCTGTCGATCAGTTTTGAGACGAGCCGACCTGTCGAAAGCGCTGAGTCGCATCACGAAGGCATCGCGAGCTTTCAAAATCCGCCGACCCTTTGATGGAGTCGAAAAAGAAAGCGCCGGCAGAATCCCAGGTTCCTGGCTTGCTGCGGTGAATTCGAGAAGCGGCACCAGAGCTAGGCATACAGCCAGAGTTTGGAGTGTTTTCATCGGAAGTGAGTAGAACCCTCTGGGACAGCAACAAGCAAACCCAATGGAGCGTGGACAAAGGGGCCAGCCGAAATAAACAGGTATGTGTTCTGGCTTGTTCAGGCCGTTTCTTTGTCGATCCTCACTGGTGAACCAATCGGAGCGAACCTTCGTCGAACCATGCTTCTCCATCCGCATCGCGCAGTTCGCAGATCAATTCTACTTCCGTCTGCGGTTCGTTAACTTGGATCTGGAATTGGAGCCCGACCCATTCCCCTTGGGGGATGCGCCTGGGGGCAGTCTGGGATCCCGAAACCCTCAGGCTCACAGCGTCGGAGGTTCCAACACCCTTGGTCCGTGCCCGGCCCTCGAAAACATAACGACCGGGCTCCAGGGACACGCGGGTTCTCCAGGAGCCAGCTCCCCCGTCGCTCGTCTTGATGTGGAGGAATGATCTATTGCGCTCGCGGGTTTTCTGGAATTCGACTGTCCCTTGTTCAAGTTGATTGTTACGAGGGCTCCAATTCTTTACTGGAGCCCCGCCTTGAGCACCGGGCTTCTCGAGTTCCTTTGGCGCTAGCAACTGCTCGGAGATGCTCCGAGCTCGCTCAGCAATTCGTTGGCACAAAATCCTGACATGAGCATCGTGCTCGGCCGCTTCGTGGTCTCCGTAAGCCTCGAGAGTTGGACGAATGCGACTCGAAATCTCCCGGACTCGCGCGATGATTTTGTCCGGGAGAAAAACATTGGTGTTCAGGGTGGCGACACGGTCCAGGTACGCTTTTCGGCCTTGCGGAGTTGCCATCAACGATCGCGCCACCAAACCCTTCATCGAGGGCAGGATAGAGCTTTGGGGCGATGAACGGAATGTTCCGAACATTTGATCTGTGCCATGCGGCAGAAACATGATTCGGTCTGATTCCATGTTATGAAACACCCTGTAGTTGTTGCGGTTCATGGAATAGCCGTCCCAGTGGCACGTCATCACCTCCATCGCGAGAAAGGTGAGAAATCGATCCATATCCAGGAACCCGTTGAGCTTATTCCATCGGTTGGTGAGATCCTGATCCGAAGCGGCCTGCACGAGGCGTTTCAGGTTGGTTTTATCATCTGGATTACTCCCGGAAGTGACCTCCAGGTCCTGGTTGATTTCCCTGCAAAATCCGGAGTCATAGAGATTCCCTCGAGTGTCTTTGAAATGACGTTTCAAGAACGTTTTTCCGTAACCCTCTGTGAGCACGTAGAACCCGAGATCGCGCCCGTTCAGGATCACGGTGGCATGGCTGGCTTGTGGGGCGGGAACTCCCGCCTCCAGGAACAATTCCCGCGTGATGGCTTCGCTCAGGAATGAGGCGTCCTGGACCGAGTTGTTCAGGGACAGTTTGGTATAGCCATGGAACTTTTGACCCGGGGCATGCTTCGAAAAATTGAGAGTGAGCGCGGGCTTCGAGTCGATGGAGCGGAAGCTCCCCGCAGAACCTTTTGGGTGCAAGGTGACGTTCGTGTAAACCGTATCGCGATCTCGCACGGTGACGTCCACCTCGGGGCGTGCGGCGTTGCCTCCTCCCCAACCGTTCCAGTGATAGGCCCGCAGCCGATCCATGTCCGCCTCTGCAACCTCGATATGTAGCCTAGGGAGATCCAACGGGACCGCGCTAACCGGTGGATTGACGTGGATGAGAGGGCGTTGGAATTGCCCCGGGCCGTTCTGGAACTGCCTCTGATTTTCCAACCTCGGAGTTACCTGAATGGGCATCTCCCACAGTTCCGGAAGCCAGACATAACGCGCGAACAAAACGAAAGCCAAAACGTACCAGACAACGAAGCGCGACGCTTTGCCGGGTTTCGAACGAAGTTTTTGAGGTGCGCGCACAGAACTTTGGAGTTCTAGGGTCTTAACTTAACAATCTTCCATGGGGAACTTCAAGCCCAGTTGGACACGAACTG
The DNA here is from genome assembly GCA_947487925.1 of Verrucomicrobiales bacterium. Lineage (GTDB taxonomy): Bacteria > Verrucomicrobiota > Verrucomicrobiia > Limisphaerales > F1-80-MAGS106 > F1-80-MAGS106. Next base: position 2,175 of record CANLCA010000349.1, read on the forward strand.
CATCCAACGCCCTCATGACCGCAAGGGTGGCATCCAGTGGAACAATATCTGATTCTTTCCGCCCCCTGCGCAAACACGAGGCCACTTCCATCGCCTCAAATTGAAAGCCTTCTCCAGCATGTTCCAGTTCGACACGTTCCGGATCCTTGCCATCACGGTAAATCGTAAAAGCTTTGGGACGCCACCATTGGCTCGGCACCTCGATGCGCCCGGCTGTCCCGAGGAGAGTGGTCGTGGATGGAGTGGTCACCTGGAGGCTCGTCGTCGCGGTGGCGATCTGACCTTGGCCGAAAACCATCACCACACCTACATTTTCATCGACGCCGGAGCTTCCCAACGAGCCCACCGCCTTGATTCCCACGGGATTGCCGAAAACCATCTGAGCGATCGAGATAGGGTATATGCCGACATCCATGAGAGCGCCCCCTGCCAAGTTCGGATCAAACAGGCGTCCGTTGGGATCGTAGCCCGTCAGTCGCCAATCTGATCCTAAGCTGCCAGCCCGGAAACCGAAGTCGGAGTACAGCAGGCGAACATCCCCAATGACGCCGTCGGTGATGCACTGCATCACTCTGCGCCACACCGGGAAGCAACGGCTCCAAACACCTTCCATGAGGAAGAGCCCCGCTTGACGCGCGGTGCTCACAACCAGTTCCGTCTCCGCAGCATTGACCGTGAAAGGCTTTTCACATAGGACCGGCTTGCCCGCAGCCAGCGCCATCAGGACATGATCCTTGTGGAAGTTGTGCGGGGTGGCGACGTAAACGACATCCACCTCAGAGTCGCTCACGAGTTCGTTGTAGGCATCAGCACCCATGTATGGGGTGGGGACTCCAAACTTTGCTGAGTAATGACGAGCCCTTTCGGCGTCGCGTGATGCGATAGCCTGCAGTTTGTGATCACCCAACCTCACAACGTCGGCTCCAAATCGATTGGCAATTGAACCGCAGCCGATAATGCCCCAACGCAGGGGTGTGCATTTCATCATGTCTTCCATTGTCAAAGGGTTAATGATCGGGTAAACTCCGGTGAACAATAACCAGGAGCTCTGTATGGCCAAAGGAAACAGAAGTCAGAAGAAGGAAGTAAAAAAGCCGAAGAAAGAGAAGCCCAAGGCTGCTCCCGGGACTTCCCGCAAGGGTTCTTGACGGGACGCCCGGTTTTCAGGCCTTTGTCCTGAGTGTCCGTGAGTCACTCTTGAAAGAGTTTTACGGTCACCTGTCCGCTTTCCGTTATGTGCGCGCGAAAGAGGCCCTCCGAGTTGTAAGCAGCGGCGACCCTGCCCTGTCTATCCAGCGCGATGACACCGCCCGATCCTCCGGCGGTCTTGAGTTTTTTATTCACCACTTCATCAGCGGCGGCTTGCACTGTCAGCCCTTTGTATTTCATCAATGCCACGATGTCATGGGCGACAGCGTAGCGGATGAAGAACTCTCCGTGTCCCGTGGCGGAGATGCCGCAGGCTTCGTTGTCGGCGTATGTGCCCGCGCCAATGATTGGGGAGTCACCCACCCGGCCCCAGCGTTTTCCAGCCATGCCGCCCGTGGAAGTTCCGGCCGCTAGGTTGCCGCTCCCGTCTAGAGCCACAGCACCCACCGTGGACCATTCCCCGGTCGAAGGAACGCTCAAGCCAGCCCCTGTGGTCCCTGGCTTCTTTTTCTCCTCTTCCAGAAGTTCTTTGTGTTCGGCCCACCGTTCTTTGGTTCGAAAATAGGAAGGGTCAACGATTTGAAGTCCGACTCCTTTCGCGAAAGCGTTGGCTCCTGCACCTGCGAGGAGAACGTGCTTCGATTTCTCCATCACGGCGCGCGCGGCAGAAATTGGATTTTTGACGACAGTCACGCCGGCGACTGCCCCGGCTTTGAGATTTCGACCTTCCATAATCGAGGCATCCAGTTCGTTCCTGCCAGCGCTGGTAAAAACAGCGCCCTTGCCCGCGTTAAAGTCCGGATTATCCTCCATTCGCCGGATGGAAGTTTCAACCATGTCCAAACCAGAACCTCCCTTCTTGAACACTTCGTAGCCCGCTTTCACGGCTTCCTCGAGCCCCGCACGATATCGTTTGTCCATTTCTGGAGTGAGCTTCGCCCGATCTGAAGCAGCGCCGCCATGAATGACCAGCACAACCTTCGATTCCGCACACACGGCACCGACCACCGATGACAGCCAAAGAGCGGTGAATAAGAGGGAGAAAGTTTTCATAATTTGCTTGAGTGCTTCGAGTTCAACCACGCTCCATGCTTCCTGCCAAAAACGGACGTTGAACCCTTATTACTGATCGAGCTGAGGTTGGAAGTCCT
>CANLCA010000350.1 GCA_947487925.1 Verrucomicrobiales bacterium
ATGCTCCATCCATGCCCGGCATCTGCATATCCAATACGGCAATCGCGAAGGGATCCTGGGCGGCCCTGGCTTGAGTCAGTGCCTGCAGGGCGGTTGGGCCATCGACAGCCTCGGCGGGCCGCAGTCCCCAGGACTTCAGCAGGACCATGAAAATCTCCCGATTGACGGCGGTGTCATCGACAATCAAGACGCGCACCCCGTGAAGGCTGGTATGAGCCGTTGCGGTCGCAGGTTCGCTGACGAGTGCTTTGGCCAGGCGCACCGTGAACCAGAATTCCGATCCCTTGCCCGCCTCGCTCTGAACACCGCTCTCACCTCTCATCAGTTCCGCCAGTTCCTTGGAAATCACCAGGCCCAATCCCGTGCCGCCGTAAATGCGGGTGGTCGAGGAGTCGACTTGCGAGAACTTGGTGAACAGTTTTCCAAGCTTGTCGGGTGGGATGCCTATCCCGGTATCACGAACGGCAAAACGCAGTTGGACCTCGCCCGGGGTTTCCGAGACCAGGCTCACACGGATGATGACCTCGCCTTGGGACGTAAACTTGATAGCGTTCCCGGTCAGGTTGATGAGAATCTGCCGCAAGCGGCCCGGATCGCCCCGGAGAGCCGCGGGCACAGCCGGCGCCACCACGCATCCCAGCACTAGCCCTTTCTCGTGCGCCTGCAGCGCCATCATCGCGGCGAAATCGTCGAGCAGGTCGTGCATACTGAAATCCATCGATTCCAGATCGAGTTTACGGGCCTCGATCTTGGAGAAATCAAGAATGTTGTTGATCAGAACGAGGAGCGCGTTGCCGCTGGCGCGAACGGTGCGGGCGTATCGGTGCTGTTCGCTGGTCAGGTCCGTGTCCAGCAACAGGCTGATCATGCCTAGCACGCCGTTCATGGGAGTGCGGATCTCGTGGCTCATGTTGGCTAGAAATTCGCTCTTGGCGAGGGTGGCGGCATTCGCTGAATCGCGGGCAACCACGAGTGAAGCGTTGGCCAGCTCAAGTTCCCTCGCGGCCCGTTTGCGTTCTGTGATGTCGCGCACCACCGCCTGGAGCACCGTGCGCCCATCGAGTTGCATGGCGCTGAGCAACACCTCGGCGGGGAACGGCGTGCCGGTGTCAACCCGCTGATGCACCCACTCGAAGTGCTGGCTCCCCGTGGCTATCGCCGCGGCGATCCGCTCCCGGGCCAGCGTCAGGGAGTCCGTGCCGCATGGCTGCTTCGGCGGGGAAAGATCGGCGGGATGTTTCGAACAGAATTCCTCGCGGCTGGCGCAGCCCATTACTTTGAGCGTCGCCTGGTTGCAGTCAAAGAACCCCTTATCGTCCAGCAGCATCACCGCGTCATTGGTTGAATTGAAGAGCGTGCGGAACTTCACCTCCGAGCGGCTCAGTGATTCCTCGGCCACTTTGCGCTGGGTGATGTCCGCCCGGATCGCGATATACGCGTGCGATTTCCCATCCGGACCTAGGAGCGGGACAATGGTGGAATCCACCCAATAGAGGGAACCGTCCTTGGCGCGGTTGCAGATCTCTCCCTGCCACACCTGCCCGTGGGTGATCGTCTGCCAGAGGTCGCGGATAAAAGCTTTGGGATGATGCCCCGAATTGATGATGCGGTGGTCCTGACCGATCAACTCCTCCCGCGCATACTTGGAGATCGTGCAGAACTTGTCGTTGGCGTAGGTGATCGTCCCGCGCGCGTCCGTGATGGCGACAATGCCGTGTTCGTCAAGTGCGGCCTTGAAATCGGTGAGGGATGCGTTGGCGGCTTGCAACTCTCCCGTGCGCTCTTGCACCCGCTGGTCGAGTTCGACGGCAGTGCGCCGCAGCCGTCCGACAACCAACCCGAGCGCGGAAATGCCCAGGACCGTAAGCGCCGCGAGTGCGATGTAGCTGTCGCGCAATCCCGTCTGCGCCTCCATCACCACGGGGCTCAAGGGGCGAATAATCTCAAGCACACCGCGCACATCGCCAGTTTTCCAGTCTTTCTTCGGACTGTCGGGATGGGAGTTGTGGCAGGCCAGGCATTGCTGGCGCATCCGGTCGGCCACCGCGTAACGCAGCACGGACTGCCCTCGCAATTCCTGCAGTTCAATGAAGGGCGTGTCCGGATTCGCCCTCAGCGAAGCGAGCGCGCGGCGCTCGAATTCGTCCTGCGGGCCGCCGTCCTTGCGCCACGGAAAGGGCTGATCGCTATACAAGCGCGCACTCAGGCCCGAGCCCAGCGCGCCGATCCTACCGCAAAGCTCGATGGTGAGTGTGGCCGGCAAGGGGATGGCGCCTGGCTTGGCCTTGTAGTCGTGGGTCACCTCGATTCCGGCGGGACGCACACGTTCGACGATTTCGGAGGTGTAGTAGGAGCGCAATTCCTCCAGCATCTGCGACTGCAAGGCGCTGCCCTGCGTCGCCATGGCCGCGACGAGCCTGGTCTGGAGCCGGCTCAGATACCACATCTGCGCGGCGATCCCCAGCGCCATCAGGCAGGCGAGGATCAGCACCGTGGGCTCGACCAGGAAACGGTTCAGTCGGCCCGCGCGCGGCGGAACGGGCGGATTCGAGCCGGTTTCGCGGGTGAACTTCTCCGTGCTCATGGGTTGCTCCTGCCGCTACAAGTATTCTGCCATGCCGTCGTAACCGTGGGAGACGGGCATCGAGTGGCCGATCTCCGCAAGAATTTGACTGGTGAGATTGAGCTTCTTTTCGAGGAAGACGTCGTCATGGTTGGGATCGTGGTGCGTGACGATCCAGCGGCGAACGCCGGCGAGCTTCATGAGCAGACAGGCATTGGGAACGGAACAGTGGCCCCAGCCGATTTTTTTCAAGTATTCGTCGGGCGTGTATTGCGCCTCGTGTATGAGCACATCCACACCGGACAGGAAGGCAATGGTTTTCTCAAAAGGCGCAACGATCGAGTCCTGGCACGTGAGCGCATGCGGCGCTCCGGTGTAGCCTTGAAGAAACTCATTGTCCGGCATCCACACGAGCGTGCGCCCGACGGCTTCGATTTTGTAACCAACCGTCGGCAAGGGATGGTGGGCGAACTCCCAAGTGATCTTGGCGCCGCCGATCTGTATGGGCGTGTCCGGCAGATTGTGAAATTGCAGGTTCGAACGCATATCCTCCATCTGCACGGGGAAATAATCGCGGTCGAGCTGGCCGCGAAAGATGGCCTCAAGGTTCTTGCCGAAGCCGATGGAGCCGTAGATGGAGATCTCAACACCGGGAACGTAGGCGGGGACAAAAAACGGGAAACCCTGAATGTGGTCCCAGTGCGTGTGCGTGATGAAGAGGTGCAGCTTGCGGATCTTGCTGGCCATGATCTCCATGCCTAGGTCGCGGATGCCGCTACCGGCATCGAAGATGAGAAGCTCGTCCCCGCAGGTGAAAGACATGCATGAGGTGTTGCCTCCGTGCCTCTGAAAACGTCCGCCCAGTGTCGGTGTGGAGCCGCGCGTGCCCCAGAGAGTGAAGCGAGCGCGAGTCGTGTCGAGCACGGGTAGATAAGTTTCGACAGCGGCATCACGTTCGGCCGCTCCGGACTTAGCGACCTCGCGGCTGCTTCGTGCCAAAATCGTCCCGACTCTCTCCACGAGCAACTCCGGGACGACCGGCTTGACGAAGTAATCAATCACACCTAACTGCGCGGTGGCATCGCGTTCGGTTTTGTAATCCTTCGCACTGCACATAACGACGGCAAGGTCGCAGGTGCGCGGGTTGGCACGGAGAGCCTTGAGGACCTCGATGCCGTTCAACTTCGGCATCATGATATCGAGCAGGACCAGGTCAGGGGCGGTTTCCAAAGCTTTGCGTAGGCATTCTTCGCCATCGCGGGCGACGTCCACTTTGTAGCCGGCCTTTTCCAGAGCGCGTGTCATGATGAGCGCGATGACGTTGACGTCCTCCGCGATGAGGATGCTGGCCTTCGGAAAAACAGGAGGGTTCATGGGCGGGCGACCAGTAGGAGTTACTTTTTGGTGTTAGACCTCACCATACGTTTTCCAGAGGCGTTGACACAAGGAAATTGCCCGTCGATTCCAGCTTCAGCTTCGAGGAGGATGATGCCTTGTGATCTTCTTGGAAGGATGATTGGGCGGCAATTTCAGCCTGACGCGGACATAGCGGGAGCCTTAAGCCCTTGGCAACGCTTTGTCCAAGCCGCAGCCCGCGCCCCGATTCTGGCTTCCCTCGCCCCCTTCATCCCCTCCCTGGCTCCCGCACTGGAGGAGCGTCCCGGACCGGCGACATCTCCCCCCGGCCGCCGTGCCGGAGAATCTTTTCGATGACCTCGCTCGGATCCCTCCCGATGAAGCTGATCTAGTTCCTGATGTTGACCGCGGCAAGACCGGATCATTCAACCGGAGTTCAAGAGCGTGGTGACTGGTGGAAAGATCGCACGTCGGAGCCGTTTGGGTGGAATCCTCAACGATGACTACCGAGAAGCTGCATGACTCGGAAAGTAACCACATTTTG
>CANLCA010000351.1 GCA_947487925.1 Verrucomicrobiales bacterium
CAAAGCGCCGCACGAGTATCCGAGTTTTGGGGCATTACGGGATTGGGTTCCATGCTGTGATTCCTTTCTGGATTAGCGCGCTTCGATTCCCTCCCGACGATCCACATGGCTGGCGTCCTGATGGTTTCGACCGAAATCTGAATCTTCGGTGCCAATGGCATCGTAAAACAGTTGGTGGTCAACGGACTTTTCCTTGGCGCTCACGGTTTGTCCTGGCTCACGAGGCGGGTTGCAATGTCTTTGCCAGAAACGGAACTGAGAGTCACGCGCTCAAGATTTTCCTTTGTCTTCCTCGAATAAATCCCTTCCACTGCCACATCGAGTCCGTGGGTCTGGCGAAACCGGAGAAGATCCCTCACAAGCACGAGCTTCTGCGAGGCTGCAAGGACGGTATCGCGATTGTCTGGGAAGGCGTACTGAATTCCCTCGCTGAAATGCGCGCCGCGCAGGTTCACGGGCTCCGCAGAGACGTTTGACAGCTCGATGCACTCGGCTCCGTTGTCCTTTCCTGGGACGAGGTCGAACCCTTTGATCACGACTTGACCCTCCCGGAGAACCTCAGGGCTGACTTGAAAGAAGCTTTCATTGAGAGCCGACCACTGACTCCCGTCTCGAGCACGGCATCTCAGAACGGTGTTTCGATCGATCACCAGAAGGGCCCCTGTTTCGGATGAAACGGCGTCGCCTGGAACGGAGGCCCGCCCTATTTTTCCCCCGGGCGCAACTCCGCCTCCAGGCAGCCGTGGGTCGCTTCCATCGACGGTGTAAACGATTGTGCCTTGGGACGGACCCGTGAAGAGCACCTGAAACCCACTCCTCACCTCCCCGCCTTGCTGGTTGAGCGTGGGCGCGTGGAGGTTCGGATAAAAGCCCGCGGCCTGTAACTGAGCGAGGACGGCCTGCGTGCGTGCAGGAAGCCACTGATTCAACACATCGTCGCGAACCGACTCCCAACTTGAGGGACGCCGGTAACCCCACCGCGCCGATTCGGCAATGAACGGAACCTCTATTTCCTTGCAACGGAGTCTGAGACGCGCGGCGGTCCGGGCAGGTGTCAACGCGCCGCCATTGGCGAGGGCTTTGTAAATCCGATCCGCCAGCAAGATGAGATAATCTGAATCTCCCTGCGCAAGCAGCGCCGAGAAAAGACCGCCGGGACCGTCGCCGGGTTGCCTGTTGGGACGGCCTCGAAACGATACCCTACCCGGCTGCGTGGAAGCGGTGCGATTGGAAGGTTCGCCGTACCACGGATTGGCCGGAGATTGGAAGAATCCATCGGCGTCGTTGATGTAAAACTTGAAACCGCTTCCGGGAACCGTGGGTCCCACGCAACGGTACTCGTCCTCGCACCGACCAAAAATCCAGACGATCATGAAGTCGATGTATTGTGGCAGATCAACCCACCGCCGGACTTCCTGGTAATTGTCTCGCGAGGCCTGGACGCGTTTCCAAACGCTGCCGTCGCCATCGTAAGGCACACCGGGCGCCCAACCCCCGACGTTCAAGTTCCCGTTGATGGATTCGTAGTCGGCGCTGGAACCGCCGAGGTAGCGGTGATGCATCCCCGCGCTCCAGCGCTCGCGCAAATGATAAACACCCCAATAAACACCCTCCAGGTAGAGATGCACGAAGCGTCCGTGTGGATTCAGCTGTCCCATTTCGAGCATGGTGTCGTCCGCGAACATGTTCGACATGTAGAACCCGCGCTGCACCATGTCATGCGAGCCGCTGCGCAGTTCGAGCTGATCGAATTCCTCCACCGGTGCAAGGCCATGCTCGTGCCCCTTGAAAACCGGGAATTTGAGTTTGGAAGCACCGAACTCCGAGCGAAAATAAAGCCGAAAGCTTTCCTTTTCGAACTTGGTATAGGCTCCTCCAAAGTGGACTACAGCGCAGTCCTCCTGCACCCCCTTTTGGCCATCGGAACCAAGCCACTCAAACGAGGTCCTGACCGGCTGGCTTTGAGTGATGCTGGTGGATGTCACCAATGAAATACTTGGGATAAGGCGCAGCGCGTCCGCCAGCCGCGGGCCGTAAGTCGGGTGCTTCGTGATTGACGTCCGCATCGTTTGTGACGCGATGACATCCTTAGGAAAGACATAAGTGTGCGTGCTGATGCGCGAAGGCGACCAGCCCTGTTTGGAGGCGGCTGCCCGCAGGACAACGGTTTTGCCTACTTCAATGGGATCTTTGTAAGTTACTCCCCTTGACTCACCCGGCTCGGAGCCGTCCGTTGTATAGCGGATAATGGCATCTGGAGTCGCGCATTGAATCTCCACGGTAACGGGTGATTCGTAGAAACCGCGTTCGACGCTGACTCGGGTCTCAGCGACCTGTCCTGCAGACTCCCCGAGATTGAACGCGCCTTGCTTTTTGGCCGTCGCTCGATCGCTGACCAACTGGCCTGCTGCTGCCGCAACGAATCGCTTGACTCGATCCCGGTTCCTCCGTGGTTGATCTCGAAGATGCGTCGCTACAAAGACCAGAACGAGGATCAAAGCCAAAAAGCCACTTTTGCGCATGGTGCGCCGAGAAGTGCTGTGCATAGTGTGAATTTCGCGTGAAAGTCCTCAAAAATGCAAGCTCACCGGAGCCACACTGATCAACGGATATGAGACTTCGACCGCGAATGGACGCCAATGAACGCTAATGACAATGAGGATGTGGTGAGCAAGGTTACCTTTCGAAGTCCCATCGCCCAAGCTTGCGTGACAACCAAGCGATTATGCATGGATGAGTTTTAGTGGCGGAGGCATTTGCGAGTCGCGAATCGGATCGCGTTGACTCAAATTAAAAGACACCGGAGGGGATACACTGCTTGGGACTGAAAAGGGTCGTTGACTCATGGACAAAAGGCACCGGAAATCGGTGTGGATGAGCATGAACCAAGAACTGAAAGAACAAGGGTTGCCGTATGATGATCGACGGTTCGGGAAGGTCCGGCACCGGCCGCGGAATTTGCTGTGAGAGATCAGTTCTCGACCGCTGCCGGCAGAGTGACAGTGAACACCGAGCCTTTGCCGTAATCGCTCGTCACCGTCAGTTCGCCTCCCATCAACTGGCAAAACTTGCGTGACAGCGCGAGGCCGAGGCCGGTGCCGCCGTATTTTTTCGAAGTGCTCGTGTCAGCTTGCGTGAAAGCCTGGAACAGTTTGCCCAGTTGCTCGGGCGTCATGCCGATGCCGGTATCGGTGATTCTAAAGTTGATGGTTGAGGGTTGAGAGTTGAGAGACGTGGCGGGCGCTTCTCCCTCTCCGCCTCGCGAGGTGGGGAGAGGGCCGGAGTGAGATGATGGGATCGTGGAGGTCGAGGAATCCTTGGAGCGTTGCGCCGCTCCTTCAACGTTCTCACCCCTCGCCCCGGCCCTCTCCGCGTTGAGGGGAGAGGGAGAAAAGGTGCCGGGCGTTTGTGCGACTTCCAAGCGTATCACTCCCTTCTCCGTAAACTTCGCCGCGTTGGAAATCAGGTTGAACAAGACTTGTCGCACCTTGGTTTGGTCCGCGCGCATCGCGCCGATGTCTGTCGGGCAATACACTTCCAGTTGGTTGGCGTTCTTCGCGATGAGCGGCCGGACCGTGGCGCCGACCTCATTCACCAAATTCGCCACGTCAAAGGACTCCAAATAAAGCGTCATCTTGCCGGCCTCGATCTTGGACAGATCCAGGATGTCGTTGATGAGACCCAGTTGATGTTTGGCGGCGGCATGGATTTTTTGGAGATCGGGAACATACTGCGGATGGCCCAGGTCCCCGGCCTCTTCCTGGAGCATCTCGCTGTAACCGATAATAGCGTTGAGCGGCGTGCGCAACTCGTGGCTAACCTGAGCCAGGAATTGGCTCTTGGCTTCGCTGGCGGCCCGGGCGGCTTCGCGTTGGATTTCGACCTGATGGGAGAATGAGACCGTGTCCTCATATCGATGGGTCAGTGCGCGGAGCCGACCGGTCAGCGCCCGGTTGATGGCGAACAGAATCGGCACCGCCAATTCCGGGACCTCTCGCATGGCTTTGGCGAAAATTTCGGCTGACACTTTGAGCAACCGGCAGGGCTGATTCGCGATCACATCCGCCGAGCGCGGTCCATGGTCCATCAAGGAAATCTCGCCGAAAAATTCTCCGGGCCGCATGGTGGACAGCGTGCACTCCTTTTCATCGACCACCGTGGTTGCCCGAAGTTCGCCGTCCAGCAGAATGAACATGGCGGCGCCCGGGTCGCCACGTCGAAACAAGGGGGCGGACCGGGGCAACTCCAGCAGTTCCATGAGGCGCACAAAGAATCCGATTTGCCGCTCGCTCATCTCGGCAAACATCGGCAATCCCCGCAACATGCCCATGTCCAATTCGGAAATCACACCCATCGATGCGAATACGCAGTCAAGTCCCAGCGTAGTCGTTCCGATCATTCCGCCGGGCCAATCAAAAGTCGAAACTTTCCTTTGTCCAGGACCGGCTCGAACGGCGA
>CANLCA010000352.1 GCA_947487925.1 Verrucomicrobiales bacterium
AGGATGAGGCTTGGATGGCTTCGCGACGATCTAAGGATCATCTGAAGCGCCCGATCAGCATTTACGAAGTTCATTTGGGATCTTGGCGCAAAAGAGATCCCCACCATTCGTTTGGCTACCGCGAGGTCGCAGGTTTATTGGTCGATCATGTTCGAAGAATGGGGTTTACGCATGTCGAGTTTCTTCCCCTGGCGGAGCACGCTTTTTATCCTTCCTGGGGGTATCAAGTAACCGGTTTTTTTGCGCCGACTCAACGTTTTGGGTCGCCCGATGATTTTCAGTACCTGATGAACGTGCTTCATGACGCGGGGATTGGGGTTCTTGTGGATTGGGTACCCGCGCATTTTCCCCGGGATGATTGGGCATTGGCCCGATTCGACGGAACCGCACTTTTTGAACACGAGGATCCGCGGCAGGGGGCTCATCAGGATTGGGGCACATTGATTTTCAATTACGGGCGACATGAAGTGCGCAACTTTTTGACATCGAACGCCCTTTTCTGGTGCGATCGCTATCACATGGATGGTTTGAGAGTGGATGCTGTCGCCTCGATGCTTTATCTGGATTATTCGAGGAAAGCGGGGGAATGGATTCCGAACCAGTATGGTGGGAGGGAGAATCTTGAGGCGGTGGAGTTTTTGAGACACTTCAACCATGTGGTGCATACGGAGCACCCCGGAGTGCTGACAATCGCCGAGGAATCGACTGCATGGCCTCAAGTCACCAGACCTCCGTACCTAGGCGGATTGGGTTTTTCGCTCAAGTGGAACATGGGCTGGATGCACGACACCCTTGGCTATCTGCAACGGGCCCCGATCCATCGAAAGTATCATCAAAACGACCTCACTTTCGCGATGCTCTATCAGAACCATGAGAACTTCGTGCTTCCCCTGTCCCACGACGAAGTGGTTCATGGCAAACGCTCCTTGATTGGTCGAATGCCGGGTGATTCTTGGCAGGCGTTTGCCAACCTGCGTCTTTTGTTCGGGTACCAGTGGACCTTTCCAGGAAAGAAACTGCTCTTCATGGGAGGTGAAATCGGCCAGTTCAAAGAATGGGACGCGAATTCTGAACTAGATTGGGGTTTGCTTGAATCCTCGAGTTTCAACGAAGGAGTTCGACGATGGGTGGCTGATCTCAACGGCCTCTATGTTTCGCGACCATGTCTCTATGAATCGGATTTTGATGAAACAGGGTTCTCTTGGATCGATTGCTCGGATCACGAGGGGAGCATCCTGGCATTTGTCCGGCAGTCTTCATCGTCCGGCGGGTTGGTGGTTGTGGTGCTGAATTTTACCCCAGTGGTTCGTTGCGGGTATCGCGTTGGATTGCCTCTCGGCGGTCGGTGGAAAGAATGTTTGAACAGTGACTCGCTCGTTTACGGAGGCGGGAACGTGGGAAACCTCGGTTTTATCACCGCGGAGCCGGTCGGCTTTCATGGTCGACAGCACTCGGCTGAACTAATTCTGCCCCCTCTCTCGGTTTTGGTGTTAGAGCCCGAGTCGGTGTGAGCCGGGGTCGGAGTGGGTCGGGCTTTGAATAGTCAGGGGAATTGGTTGGATGGACCAACGGTGGACCTTAGGATTGCCTTTGACCCCGGGGGCGCGAGGGTGTAAATCGCTGCGGCGGCTAAAGCATTTGAGATAAAGACATGAAGGGAAACACCTTCATGCGCGTCGAGATTCATGATGAACATGGCTATGTGCCAATTTGCGGAGATCCAGTTTCAGTTTATCTGGAAAACCTCCACCCCGGAAGCGAAGGGGATCATTTTGATTCTGATGGTGTTTTCTGTCTTTGCCTGGTTTGTGATGGCGTATAAGGGAATACAGATGCGGCGCGCCAAGAAATTGAACTCCTTTTTCGATATTGAGTTCCGGAGTCAGAAAAGCGTTTTCGGTTTGTACGACCGCGCGATTCAGGTGGATGGCTGTCCGCTCTACACGGTTTACCAGGCGGGTTGTGGGGAGTTGGACGCACGGATGCGGCGAGGAGGGCCTCCGAGGGCCACTTCGGCATCGCTGAAATCGATGGAGCATGTCAAGAGAACCTTAGAGCGTGTGGTGGCCCAGGAATCCTTGCGGTTGGAATCCGGTTTGATTTTGCTGGCATTGGCTGTTAGCGGAGCCCCCTTCCTGGGGCTTTTGGGGACGGTATGGGGTGTGATGGATGCCTTCGCCTACGTGGCGGCGCGTGGCAAGGCTGATCTCTTGACGATGGCTCCTGGCGTTGCTGCGGCGCTTGTCACTACCGTGGCAGGTTTGATGGTCGCGATTCCCTCGATGTTTGGCTACAATTGGCTTGTCCACAGCCTCCGTGTGCTGACGGTGGAGCTGGATAATTTTGCGCAGGAATTGGTTTCCAAAATGGAGACTGAATTTCTCAAGGACGATGAGCTCTGAGAGGGATGTTGCGCCTGGCACGAAGTCAGATGTCAGCCGGGGAATCTTGTGCCCCAGCTGCGACCGTCTGAACATTCAGACCGCAAAGATTTGTGATCGTTGTGGTCGCGAACTTTTTTATCGTTGCTCCGCGTGTGGCGAATCGAATCAGGTGGTTTTTAGCCGGTGTCGAAAATGCCGCCACAAGGCCAAGCAATCTTGGCAGAGCAACATCACCGATCTTTCCGTGGGGTCCAGGATTTTGAATCCCTTGACGGTCATCATCGTCGTTTGTGTGTTGATTCTGATATTTGTTCTGGCATGGGCCTTGAAGGGGAATGCGGTTTTGAGACTTTGGTAACCGATCCGTTGTGAGGCTGCCCCGGCGAGTTCGAGCGAAATACTATGCGCAGGTTTTCTCAGCGGAATAATCTTGTTACTCTGAGCGACATCAACATCACGCCACTGTTGGATCTGGCCTTCGTATTGTTAATCATTTTCGTGATCACGACGCCGCTATTGGAGCAAGGGATGGATGTGAAACTTCCACCTGGGGGTCGTCCGGATGGAAAGCTCGAGAAGGACGATATCCGGCAGGTGGACGTGACCCTGGACGGCCGTTTTTATCTCGGTGGAAAGACCAAATCTCTCGACCAAATCGAAGCAGAGCTGGTCCGAGATTTCAGCAAGAATCCGAACCTGACAGTTTTCATCAGGGCGGATGAAATGGGCCGGGTTCGAGATGCTTATGCGTTGATCGACCGTTGCCAAAAGAACGGATTATTCCGGTTTTCCCTTCGTACGGCGGATAATTTGAAGAAGTGAACGGGAGTTTTGTCGACTAAACGAACCTATGGAGCGCCTCAAGAAGAGATGTTTGGCTGCCTCTTTTTCCGGGCACTTTCTCCTGCTGCTGGCGCTGTTGGTGAGTCCTTTATTGATCTCAAAAAGCACGGTTCCTGCCGAGATGCCTGTCATCACTTATATTCCATCCAACATCCTCGAAGGCATCATCGGGACTGGCGGCGAGGCGGGAGGCGGAGCCTCGTCCAAGGATAATCGACTTCCCAAGGGACCCTCGGCACCCAAACCGCAGGAGTCGACCCAAAACTCAATCGTTCCTCCGGTTGTGGAGGAAAAGGTTGAGCCACCGCGGACGCCACCGGCCCAGAAAAATCCTAGCAAAGTTCCCAAGGCAAAGAAGGAACCTGAACCCGAGGCCGATGCGGAAGTGCGACCTCCCCCGAAGTCGGTCATCCCTGATTTAACTCCGGTTCATAAGAAGAAAGCTGCTCGAAGTCGTGAGAAGGAATCCCCCCTGGAAAAGGAGACGTCAGCGTCCTCCAAATCCACTATTCAACCCAACTTGAAACGGGCACGAATTGAGACTGACGATGGGGTTGGAAAAGCCAAGCGTGACGCCGAGTTGGCTGAGGCGTCGCGTCGTGCCGGGGAGGAGCGTGGCGCTTTGATCAATAGCGTGGCGGAGAGAATTGGATCCGGAACCGGGGCGGGGCTGTCGATCCAGGGTCTCAGCGGAATTGGAGCCGGAATTGGTGGGGATGGGTACGCCAGTTATGGGCAGGTGCTGATGGCGGTTTATCAAAAAGCTTGGATGGAACCTTCTGAGGTGGAAGGAAGCCAGCATGTGGTCAAGACAGAGGTGGTGGTGGGAAGGGACGGGCGGGTGATCTCCAGCAGGATTGTGGGACATTGTCGGAGCGAGGTTGTGAACAAGACAGTCCAGCGCGCCTTGGATAGAGTGCGATTCATTGCCCCTTTCGCTCCCGGGATGAATGACCTGACCAAGACTTTCTTGCTTGATTTTGACCTCCAAGCCAAACGGAACGCCGGTTGATATTTTATGAAAGGAATCCTTGTTCGAATCCAAAGACGCCTGCTCTCACTGAGTGTGCTAGGCGTGTGTGGCGTGGTTCTGGTAGCCGGCAGACCGGGTGCCCAGGAGGCGGTGGGACTTAGAATCTCCAAATGGGCGGATCCTAGCAAACTGATCCCCGTTTCACTCTCTGGATTTTCAGGGGAGGTCGATTC
>CANLCA010000353.1 GCA_947487925.1 Verrucomicrobiales bacterium
ATGGCCTTTTGTGTGCTGCTGGCTCAACGAAGGGGCGGTTACGGTGGACGCGGCTTCGGCTGGGGCCGAGGCGATGAATACGAATCCGTCCGAACGCCGCGCGAGATCCCTCAGGGCCACCAGCCGACGCCCACTTGGACGAATCGCTCCGGCTTTGAGCGCGACGTGTTCACCTTTGTTCGCATCAAACGGAGCCGGAGCGACTCCGGGGGCTACGGCGGCGGCTTTCCATGGTCAACCGACACCCCTGACAGCGACTTAAATCTCTCCTACCGTCTGCAACAAGTGACGTCCCTCAAGGTGGACCCGGACGGGCTTTTCCTGCACCTCACCGAGAATGAACTGTCTGGGCACCCTTTTATCTACATGGTTGAGCCGGGCAGCCTCTATCTGAACGATGACGAGGTGATCGCGCTCCGGAAATATCTTCTCAACGGAGGCTTTCTTTGGTTGGACGATTTCTGGGGTGATTCCGCCTGGGCCAACGTGGTGCAGGTGATGAGAAAGGTTTTTCACAATCGCGATTTCGTGGAATTACCGATGACGCATCCTCTCTACCATTGTGTCTTCGACATCCAATCCAAAGGCCAAGTGCCTAACGTGCGCACGGGGAGTGCAAGCCAATTCAATAAAGGCGTCACGTGGGAAACCTTTCACGACGGCGACACTCGAACCGTCCATCACAAGGCCATCCTTGATGATAAAGGCCGAGTGATGGTGTTCGCGACCCACAACACAGACAACGGCGATGGCTGGGAATGGGAGGGTGACAATCACTATTACTTTGAGCATTTCTCGGAGAAGATCTCCTATCCCCTCGCCGTTAACGTGATCTTTTACGTGATGACCCACTGAAACAACGCAAGTTGAAGCTTCGGTCAGTCATCAAGGATGCCCCCGACTTAAATCCCGAAACCCTCACGGAAGTTGAGCAGGCCTTCTTCACCGAAGTCGTGGGGTGGCATTCGACGGACGTGGGCGCCGCATCAATTTGCCTTGGATTTCAGGAACTTCAAATCCGAGCGCTTTGTAGACGCCTTGGGCGTCATTCGTCAACAGGTAGCAATAGTCAGCCTCAGCGATCAAGGGATGGTCCAGGAGCATTTGAGTCATCTGCCTCGCGATTCCCCGTCCCCTGAACTCCGCGTCGACGAAGACATCGGCGATGTAGGCAAAGCGAGTGGTATCGCTGAGAGCCCTCCCAGCCCCGACTTGCAGACCGCTGGAAAAGGCGCCCACAACAACCGTGGAGGCGCGGAAGCCTTTCTCGACGCGTTCAAGCGAGATGCCAGGGCTCCAGTATGTCGTGGCAAGCCAAGAATGGATGCACTTAAAATCCAAACTGCCCAAGTCGTGCGAATAAACGAGTGAACTCATCTCTTCTCTGGCAGTTCTTGTTGCACCGGTCGCCCGTTGGAGCCCCAGATCACACCCACCGGCTTCCGAGCAGGTGTTTCATCCTTAAAACGTTCGTGGGGCGGGGTGAATCTTCGCAAGTCATGACGAACCAGTCTTTCAAAGTCGCTCACCATATCCATGAATGAGAGATCGCTTTCGACCGTAGAGAGGCAGGAGTGCCTCGGTAGGCCATGCGCCTCTCAACCCGGTCACTCTTGAAGACTCTTGAGTCCCTCATTCCTCGTCCACCCTCTCTCATGCAAGTTGTTGTCAATCTTCACCCTGTTCAACTACTTTTATAAAAATGAATCAGGGATCAGTAACGGCCTTGTAACATGCGGTGTCGGAGCCTCGATTGGTATCCTCAGCCTTGCCGGATGAACCGTCCGTGAGACCAAAGTGTCTCGCTCGCAAACGCGCCGCTTTCATGTAATCGGCGTGACCATCGGCAAACGTCAAGTTCCCACCCCGGTTATGAACGTCCGAGTACCAATCGACTCCAGGCTTCAGGTTGACGTGCCAATAGGTGTATTGACCGGCGCAAACGCCAAAATCCGCGCCCCAAGCGGGCCGAAGAGCGGTGAAACTCACCAGGCGAATGGTTTCTTGAATAATCGCAACCTCACTCGGCTGGGGGACTGCCGACAAGGACTTCTCCATGACAACCGCATTGGGCAGGTAACTGGTGGAACTGAGCACTGTCGCGTCGCTGGAATCCTGAGGCTTTTTGGCTGCGGGGCAGGAGTAGATCTTAGAACTCGGAGTGTTGGAGCCCACGCCCTGCAAATAGGGCGCGATCACATAGAGACAGTTGGGCTTCCATCCGGCCGCCTTCGGATTCATGAAATCCCCAATCTGTGAGGCTTTCGGAGGCATGCGTTGAAAGTCGTTCTCGTAGAGCACCATGGCTAATCCCACTTGTCGCAAATTGTTCAGGCATTGGGTTTGCCGCGCCCTCGATTTTGCTTTGGCCAATGCCGGGAGAATCAGGGATGCCAGGATAGCGATGATCGCAATGACCACAAGCAGTTCGATCAACGTGAACCCAAAGGGGCTGCCTGATGGCGTTCTGCCCATCTTCTTTCGATCACCTCGCCACACAGCGTTCATGGTGAGACTTTACCCGCACGAAGCAAGGAGTTTCCCGAAGGCCATTTGGTTGCTTGCTTTTTCAACCTACTGTTGAAGAATCGCATGCCATTGCTTTGTTATGTCGGATATTCAAACGAAGAGCATAAGGTTCTCCGCTGTTGGAGCCGGTGAGGCTCGGCCAGGCTTGGATTCACCCGCTTCGAAGGCGGTTCAGCTGAATATCGTCAACCAGATATTCAAGCACCGCTTGCAACAGTCGGATGTAGACCGGCTGCTGCACGCGCTTTCCTCGGACGAACGCGAGGAGTTCGTCTCTAAGATCGGCGATCTGCTGAAGAGAATTTCGGCGCTGCTGGACGTATACAACAAATTGGCGGATGTTCTCTCGCTGGACCTGCTGCTGAAAAGGCTCGTCGAAATCATTACTGAAGCCCTGAACTCCGACCGGAGCACGCTTTACCTGTACGATGCTGAGACGAAAGAGTTATTTGCCAGAGTGACCGTAGGCGAGGAGAGCACGAAAGAGATCCGCTTCCCGTGCCACGTGGGCATCGCGGGAAACGTGTTCACGAGCGGTGAAGGGTTGATCATACCGGATGCCTACTCCGAAACCCGCTTCAACCAGGAGGTCGATCGGAGAACCGGCTACCGGACTCGAAACATTCTGTGCACGCCGATGCGCAACCGCAAGCGCGAGATTATTGGTGTTAGCCAAGTGTTGAACAAACTTGAGGGTGATTTTACTTCGGACGATATGGCCATGCTTGAGGCGATCACATCCCAGGCAGCCTCGGCGTTGGAAAACGCCAAGCTGCATGAGAAGGTCGAGCGAGCGAGACGGGAAGAGGAGCAGATGCTAGAAGTCACCAACGCGATCTCCCGCGAATTGCACCTTGATGCGCTCCTGGCCAAGATCATGAGCGTGACCACACAGATATTGGATGCGGACCGGAGCACGCTCTTCCTGCACGACCCAAAGAACAAACAGCTTTGGTCGCGTGTGGCCGGGGGGGTGGGTGTGAAGGAAATACGCATTCCCGAGGGAGCCGGCATCGCGGGATCCGTTTTTATGTCGGGTATAACCGCGAATATTCCCGACGCCTATCTGGATCGGAGATTCAACCAGGAAGTGGACCGACGAACCGGCTACCACACTCGAAACATTTTGTGCATGCCGGTCACGAACAAGGCCGGCCATTCGGTTGGAGTCACCCAGGTTTTGAACAAGCGGGGTGGGCCATTCACTCTTGACGATGAGAAGCGACTGCGGGCATTCGGAGCTCAGGCAGCCATCGCGCTGGAGAACGCCCAGCTGTTTGAAGATGTGATGAACGCTCGGAACTACAACGAAAGCATTCTGAGAAGCCTGAGTAACGGGGTCATCACCCTCAACGCGGACAAAGTTATCATCAAAGTCAACGAGTCCGCGCTGACAACCCTGCGAGCCAAAGCAGAAGAACTCACCTACAAATCAGCGTTCGATGTGTTCGGTGGAAGGAATTCCTGGATCCTCGATAGATTGCAGGTCGTGGAGGCTAAAGGCACCACGGATCTCACCATGGACACCGATTTGGTCCTTGCCGATGGTTCCACTAGCTCCGTGAACCTCTCCGTCGTCCCATTGATCGATGTCAAAAACCTGCCCATCGGGTTCATGTTGATCCTCGACGACATCTCGGAAGAAAAGCGGGTCAAGACCACGATGTCCCGTTACATGAACAAGGATGTGATCGAGAAGGTGCTCCAGAAAGGAAACGATGCGTTGCAAGGAACGTTGCAGGAAGTGACGATTTTGTTCTCAGACATCCGCAGTTTCACGACGCTTTCCGAGAGAGTCGGCGCCAAAGGCACAGTCTCTATCCTCAATGAATACTTCACCGAGATGGTGGACGTTTTGTTCCATTACGGCGCCAGTCCGGACAAATTCATTGGGGAC
>CANLCA010000354.1 GCA_947487925.1 Verrucomicrobiales bacterium
CACGGCCGGAAAATGTCCAAACTCTACAAACTCCAATCTCCCCTCGGGAGTGAGTTCTCCTGCCCGGACATGGAAATGATTCCACCGAAAACAGCGGGGAACCTAGGATTGCGAGCAGGAATCACACTCAAAATCCTAAATTCAAGGGCACTGCCCCTCAGGAGTGAGTCTTCAAGTCTGGTCGCGGAACTGATTCCACTCAAGATGGCGAAGATCTTTTGGATTGTCTTTGACAGGCAGAGTGCAAGTGATTCAAATCAACACCTCAACAAAGGCTCTCGATACAATTGAGTTGAGTGTTTTGGCCTGCTTTCAATACTGCGCGGCAGGAGATGCCGAGGCGGTTGAAGCGCGCTTTGAGATGGCCTTGGGAAACCGACTTGAGAAACCTAAACGCAATATTATGCAAAATTCTTGTCCTCGTTTGATACTGATGGCGCTGCTTATTTGCAGCCGCGGCGTGGCTGCGCCCGGCGGACCCTTCAATCCGGAAGAGTGGCCGACCACTAAGGACGCGCAAAAGAAAGTTCACTACATCAGCACCGACGCCGCATTCACACCGGTGAGCGCTAGCTGGCTTGCCGACGAGTTGAAAGTCTTGGGCGGAGGGGACCAGGTGACTCAAGCTGTCACCATCGGCGGCCACCAAGGATTGAAAGTGACAGGGAATTATTTAAACATCGCCGACAGCTCTTTCCAGGAGTGGGCTGATGACGATGTCATCGATATTTTGATGCAGGTTTATGGAGATGGCGCGCTCCTGAATGCGACCGGAGCTCCGCGCAACTTCGGTTTTTTAACCGGGACTTTGCCGGAATTAAGCACGCCCATCGGGGGCTCTCTCGCCGTCGAGGTGAAGAATCAGAAGTGGAATTGGGTTTTGTTTCGAATCACCAATGGCACCCGGCCTTCCGATGGGACGCATTTCGTCGGCTCCGTTCCGGCGGGGGCCCAGGGAGCCACGGCGTTTGGTGGCGTTAACGGCGGGACGATTCGCGTGCAAACTGTGCCTGGTTTAATCGTGCGGCTAATTGCTTTCGGCGAAAAAGGCGCCTTTGGCGAGCCGGAGCAGATCAATCTGTTTGCGGCCGGTGACAAGTGCGATCCGGAACCGGCGACGAATCTGGTGTTCGCGGATATCAGCAGGAGCATGACGAACCATTTGGTGGTGCTGAATACTGGCGATCAAACCGTAGCCTATCAGGATAACGTCGGGCCTGCTGGAGATAAGCGGCGCGCTGTGCAGGCGAGCGGCAGCTATATGAACTTCGGGATTACGGAGAATTACTTGGGCAAGTCGTGCAACGACACCCGAGCGGTGAAGATTTGCGTGCAGTTTTACGATGATCCCGCGCTCGTTGGAGCGATGTTTGGGCCGGAGGCTTATGCGACCGACAACACGAGTGGAGTCGGTCAATATCCAGCGGATAGGCGTCATACGCTTGAGGGCACTGGCAAATGGGTCCGCCGATCATTTATCGTAGGGGCAGTAAATTTACGCGGGATCAATACGGCACCATTGACTGGAGGGCCGCGGCTTGTTTTCGAGGGAGGGAAGGTTTTCATTTCGAGCGTGGACATGGCCGTTCTGCGAGTGGGCAATCATCCGCTCGCGGGGCTAGATCCGCTGTCGGATTGCGTGGAGGATCTTAAGATCTGCACCGACGCTTACGGAAGCTTTGCCGAGTTAGACTTGGCCAAGGGGATTAAGAATGGATTGGATGTAGGCCGATCAGGCGGGGATCAAGAGATGATCCAAGAGGAAACTGGGCCTCCGAAGGATCGACGTCAAGCTGTTCGTCCCGCGATGGGTGATGGCACTCCAGGGTTCAGCCACATTTACCTCAACTTCGCAATTACGGAAGAAGCGCTCGGGCCGCCGAGTCAGCCCAACGCGCGATTGGCCATTTGCGTCAGCTATTACGATGATCCGGATTTGGTTGGCAGGACGTTCCGTCCCGAAGTCTATCAATCCGACCGCGCCGGCCAATTAGGTTTATCGTTCACACTCGCGAGCGCGGCTGTGGCATTGGAAGGAACGGGGACCTGGAGGGATGCGTACTTCGAGATTCCCGATATGAAGTTCAACGGGGTCAACCAAGCACCGCAGGCGGCGGCTCGTTTCGCGCTCAACGGCAAAATCGGTTTCAGCCGCGTGCGCTACGCCGTAATCCGGCCTTGTGGACCGAAGGCTGGTGTGAATCTGTTGGCGGATTGCAAACCTTCCGAGGCTCCGCTCTTGGGAGTTCGCAGGAATGCCAATGGAACTCTTCGATTAGCTTGGCCTGGAGTCACGAGTGGATTCACATTGCAAGAGACCTCCAGCATCAGCCCGCCTCAATGGACTGCGGTGACCGCTGCGCCTGTCGCGGAAGGCGCTGAGAACGTCGTGACACTCACGATCACAGGGGAGCGATTTTATCGGTTGGCTAAGTAGCCCTTACCGCAATTTCGTGTAAGGCTCCTCCTCCCAATTTTGCGAGGGCCAGACAAAGCTATCGACGCTGCCGTCGTAGCGCAGGGCGGAATCCTTGATCTTGGTACTTCGGCTGCCCCATCCTGAGGTGTTGGTTTTGGTCCAACCTTGCCAGAGATGACGGTGCCATGGGCATGCCGCGACAATGAAACGCACATTCCATCGGTCAATTTGAGTTTTGAGCCAAGCCTTGCCTTCGGGAGTTGTCTGTTGCCAAACTCCCAAGTGGTAGGCGTAGCTGGTGGTGAAATCGCCAAAGTATTCCCATCCCAGATCAACTGGAATGCGGCCACGCGTGCGGTCGGAGGGGCAGATGAAAGAGTTCGTATTGCCGACGTAGTTCCTTTCCAGGTATTCAGTGCTCCCGCCGATGTAGCCCGAGGTCTTGCGGTCTGGATTCACGAGATAAAGCGGCGGCCGATCATTAGAATCCTCGCGATACATTTGGATGCCAAGGCCGATCTGCCGCAGATTATTCGTGCAACTGCTACGGCGGCCTCCTTCCTTCGCGCGTCCCAGGATGGGTAAGAGCATTCCGGCAAGAATCGCGATGATCGCAATCACGACCAGCAGTTCAATCAATGTGAAAGCGGTTTTGCTTTGCCCGTCAGGGATCGCTTGCGGAGGTGTGGGAGCCCTTCTCATGGCGAGAACTCCCCGGACTTCGCGCGCGGAGGATAACTCTGAATCCACCCCTACCCCTCCCAGGAGGGGAGCTTTGTCCGTTCCCTTCCTGGGAGGGGTAGGGGTGGATTGGTTCATGGTGAGAATAGTTATCTCTGGCGCTAACTTGGGTCAACACCGATGTAAACGATGCGAATTCGAGAGGACGAAACTTAGTCCGCCCGACGTCCCGCGTCTGGCCCTTCGCGGCCATGGCTCCGCACCTACTTGCTCAATTGAAAGAAGCCCGCGTTCGATCCGGGAAGGGATGCTTTATTCATCAAGACGAGTCTTTGAGCGCCCACCTGGCGAGCCGTGCCGATGGCCGACCAAGGGCCGGTGAGAGAGGAAGCGCCTTTTAAGGAAAAGCCCGTGTCGGGAAGATTCCAACTGACCAAATAAGCGAGATCCGGCGTGGTGGGAAATAGACCGCCAGAATCCTGGGCGCGAATGGTCCATTTGGAACGATCGAGATCCACGGTTTGAAAAGTGTCGTCCACCACAACCTGCGTGCCTTTGGTGATCTTAATCCTGGATACGGTGGCGGAGAGTCCGACCCGGGTGTCGGAATTGGGCTGCACCCCGAAAAGAGCGCTCACTCCCTTGGTCGTCGGCTCGTAGAGGGGAGCGTCGGCGGCTGGTATGGTGATGTCCGTGGTCGAGTTGTCCGGGGCCGTCAGCGTGGCGCTCGTGCTATTCTTGAAAGTGACGGTCCATGTGCCGAGCATGGATGGAGCGCGCAGTTGGCCCAGAACGCCGACGGGCCCGGCTGCGGCGTTAGCCTGGGTTCGATAGAGCATGGCGTTCTGACTCGCTTCATTCACCTTGTGGAGGAAACGGGCCTGGGCCAGGACGAGATCGTCGGGTGTGCCGTTGACGCCGTCGGGGCCGAGATCGTTGACGTACTGAAACTCGATCATGACCACGTTGGGATCATTCCAGTCGGGCGTGATTCCTCCGGCTGAGTCAGTCGCGAGCATGATGTGACCTTGAAAACCGGCGTAAGTCTCCCTGCTCGGAAAGTCCGCCCAGGTCACCGAGTAGGTGATCGGCTGAGGTTGGTTGACCCACCAGAGGGTGTTGGCCAGATCCTCTGAGGGGGCGTAAACGATGTTTTGCCGCTGGTAGGCCTGGCCTGGAGCGCTCGCGTAAAGTCGAAGGCCTGAAGAGGTGCTTCGGGTCAACATGATCTTGGGCGGCGCGGCGCTGCCAGCGGCCTTGGTGAAAACGAAATTGTCGAGATAGTAAATAATCGGCCCGCGGAAACCGCCGTTGCCGTTC
>CANLCA010000355.1 GCA_947487925.1 Verrucomicrobiales bacterium
ATTACCGACATGCGCCTTCACAAACGAGGCTATGAAATCCGCCACCTGTTCCAGGGTGTTGGCTCGGGCGCGATAGGTTGTCTGGATGGAGTCATTGACGAGGACACGAAAATTGTCTTGCGGGAAGGGGGACGGAAGCGCGATTGCTCGGTCCGCTTCGTCGCCGCCACACAAGGTCCGGAAGTATTCCAACGGAGAAAGCGTTGCTGAGAAAAAAATAGCCCCGGAGCAGCTGTCCAGGGTTTCTCGCAACCGGATTGAGGGGTCCAAACAGAACAACGTGACTCGGGGAACAGTCCCCGTTTCGAACAAAGTCACGTAGCAACCATCAAACCGACGAGAGGCTGATAGCCAGGCCCTCGATTCGAAGTAAAGGCCCACCAAATCTTCTAGCAGTCGAGGTGCCACATGCTCCGTGTTTTCCGTCAGCCATGCGGCCGCGAGGCTCGCGAAGTGTTCGACGTGAGTTTGCAGCGCCGTGGGCTGTTCCGAGCTGCTCCAATCTTGGAAAGACGGTTCCGCTGGGGGAAGGTTTTCAGTTCGATTGCCCTTTTCTCTGGCCCGAGATTCTATCAGAGAGTGCGAGGGTGGAGGGCTCTCAAATAGGGGTAGCGGAAGATTGACGTCGTCGAATGCCGAATCGGACGTGGCGGCATGTGGCGCTGCTTCGTGACGCCTTGCGCGAAGCAGAGATCGAAGGGAACGCTCGAGGGCGGCCAGTGCTTTTGCGAGGGAGGGGGCGCTCGGTTTGAGTTGCTTGCGAACAGGGTCCATTGCCTCTGGTGAAAGCGAGGCGCTAAACATCTCCCGGGATCGATCCACCAAATTGTGGGCTTCGTCGACCAGCACAAACGCTTCGCAAGCTTCTTCCCCGAGGAATCCCAGTCTCGATCTGGGGTCAAAAAGATGATTGTAATCCCCGATGACCACATCCATCCAAGGCGCGATATCCATCGAAAGCGCGTAAGGGCATGCCATGAACTGGCATCCGACATTCTCGATCACACTGCGCGTGATGAGTTCGACACTTAAGAGGTGCCCTAAGGCTTTGTGACGACGATCGAAGTAACCGATTGCCAGCGGGCAGGTGTTTAGATCACACGTCGAGCCGTTTCGCGTACACAAGCGGCTTCGCGCGGTCAAGGTGATGGATCGTACCCGGGCGCCGACGCTTTGGAGCTCGCGCACGGCGTTTTCGGCGATGGTTCTGCCGGGAGTTTTTGCTGTCAGATAAATGAGTCGGCGAAA
This sequence comes from Verrucomicrobiales bacterium, assembly GCA_947487925.1. Taxonomy (GTDB): domain Bacteria; phylum Verrucomicrobiota; class Verrucomicrobiia; order Limisphaerales; family F1-80-MAGS106; genus F1-80-MAGS106. The sequence continues at coordinate 1,249 of CANLCA010000355.1, forward strand.
CCCGCCTTTTCTCATCGCTTTCAGCGCCGGGAACAATGTGGAGATTGTTTTACCAATTCCTGTCGGGGCTTCCGAAAATGCTCTACCGCCTTTCAAGGCGGTGCGGTAAGCGAGTTCGGCCAGATTGCGCTGCCCGGGTCTGAAGTGTGGGAACGGGAAAGGGACAGTTTCGAGCGATTGATCGCGCTGGTCAACAAGCTCGGATTGGCGAGTCAACCAGTCTAGATAAATGCTGACGACACTCGTGTAGAACAACTCAAGATCCGCGCGGGTCCAAGTCTCAGAATGTTCTTCAAGGGCGTTTGTTGGAAGGTTGAGGTAGGTGATCTGAAGTCGCAGGGAATGATTTGGGGGCTCCAGGTGGCGTAGCAGCAAAGCGCCGTATATTTTCGCTTGTGCCCAATGAACGGACGCTTCAGAAATTGCCGGCGATCCAGGTCTCGTGCGGGTCTTGATTTCTTCAAGCCAGAGCGCTCCGTCCTTCCGCCAGTATCCATCGATGCGGCCGCGCAGTTTGAGTTGAATTGAAGACCTGGCGATAACGTCCTGTACGGCGAATTCACGGACGTAGTCGTCGGGGCGTGAATCTTGGATGCGTTTGTGCCCGTCGATGCCTTCCGTGGCTCGAGTCAGGGAGCTGAACGAACGGTCCCGCCCCAGATCCCCCGTGCGACAAACAAACTCTACCAGATCCCTCACCGCAACGGTGTAAGAGAACACTACAACTTCTTGATGCGGACGTTTCGGAACATGACGGGATCGTTGTGCCCGGCAAAGCCGAAGTAGCCAGTGGGGCGATCTTTGCCCGGGTGAGGGCTGTTTGCCATGAATTCGGTGATTTTGCTGAGGTCTCCTTTGAGGATCTGGGTTCCATTTAGTTCAACCTCAATCATCGATCCTTTGACTGTCACCTGTTCGAAATTCCACTCGTCCGAGGGCCTGAGAAATCCGCGGGACGCGGGGATCATGCCGTAAGCCGAACCGTGGTATTGGCGGGGGTCAAGCTTCTTGTACTTGTCCGCTTCATTGTCGAGAATTTGCAGTTCGCACATGCCGGAATAGGCTGGGTCCCCTTGGCCAGGATAGCGTATCGCCAGTCCATTGTTGCCACCGGGTGGCAGCTTGAATTCCAGGCGGGCCACAAAGTCTCCGTATTCTTCCTTGGTAAAAATGGTCCCCCCTTTTCCTGCTTTGCAGACGATCGCGCGGTCTTTGATCTCGTAGTTGTCAACCGGGCCGCTCCATCCGTCGAAGTTCTTTCCGTTGAAGATCGATTTGAAGCCCGATTCGCTATTCTTGGCGAGCATCGCGTTGGCTTCAGTGGACGAGATTTCACGGATGAACAAATTCCTCCAGCGAATTTCGCCGCCGTGGGTTTGAAGTTGGATGGGGCCTTTGGCAAAGAGCGGGGCTTTTCGGTCCCAGAAATTTTCCATTCGAGCGTGGTCGATGACATGTTTGTCGTTCAGCCACACGGACGTTCGTTCGCCGACCTGCACGATCCTGAAGTGATTCCATTGGCCGAAGGGTTTGTCAGCGAGAAAGCCGGGATCCTTTCCAGGGGCGCCGGGGCTGTTGTTCCACAATCCACCGGATCCCTTGTCCGCGCCGATATTCCATTTCCCACCCTCTTTGGTGAAATCCCAGATTTGGATTTGGGGGGTGGCGCGAAGATAGATTCCGCTATCCGCCATCGCGACCGTTTTGTAGTCAATCAGAAATTCGATGTCGCCGTAATCCTTGTCCGTTGTGAGATAGGCGCCATGGCCGTCGTTGACGAGTTCGGCCTTGTCAACACTCCAATGTTTCTTGGCGTCCTCAGTGTCTTTGCCGAGCTTGGCCCTCCGTTCCTCCGCGCTCATGGAGGCGAGCTTGCGCGGGTCGAAATGGTCCATTCCGTGCCAGCCTGTAAGGTCTTGGTCGTTAAAAAGCGGCGTGAACCCTTTGGGTGCTTTTTGCGCGGCTTGGGCAGGCAGGGTGTTCGCAAGAAATGGTGCAGTGACGACAAGCGCCCAAAGCAGGGCGCGGCTTGGTAATAAAGGCTTGATCATGGATGGTAGCCTACCCATTTCGTCGGCACGGTCAATGTCATCGTGCGACCCGGTTTGGTTGACTGCGAGCAGTCGATGGGGTTTGCTCACCCGGTGAAAATCGCGAGAGTGGCGCTCGAGATAGCGCTTCGGAAGGAATTCGATTACCGGGTCCCTCCCGATTTGGAGCCTTTGGTGGATGTTGGTTCCCGGGTCAAGGTTCCTTTTGGACACCGCGAAGTGATCGGGTGTGTCACTGGACTTCTTGATGAAACTCCGATTCAAGCGCTCAAAGATGTCACGAGGGTCATTGGGTGCCACGCGTTTGTGACACCTCGGACGCTGAAGTTGGCCCGGTGGATTGGCGAGTATTATTGCTGCGCGATGGAGACCGCCTTGAAAAGTGTCTTGCCAGAGGCGGTTCGGCGGGAGCACGAGGGTTGGCGTGAACGGTTGGTCGTGCGTCCCTCGTCCGTTTCCGCGGATCCACTGAATCTGACTAAACGGCAGCGGGTTTTGATCGAGGCAATTCGCAAACTTGGAGTGGTTCCAATGGTTCGTGCAAAGGAACTGTTGCGTACGTCTGCGGCCACTTTACGTCTCTTGGAGGATCAGGGTTTGATCGAGATCCGGCCTGAGATCGACGAGCGCGATCCTTATGCCAACGAGCAGATTCTTTCGACCTCGCCACTGGACCTGAATGCCGAGCAAAGCGTGGTCCTGGAGAGGGTCGTTCGCGCCATGAACCTGCCTGCCCTGGAGATGGAAAAGCCGGAGGCTCGGGAGCGCACTTTCCTTCTGCACGGCGTCACTGGCAGCGGCAAGACGGAGGTTTATTTGCAGGCCATCGAACAGGCTCTTCGGCAGGGCAAAGGAGCGATTGTGCTGGTTCCCGAGATCTCCCTCACTCCCCAAACGGTAGAGCGGTTCAAGGCCCGCTTTTGTCAGGGTCCAATCCGAACCCTGGTGGCGGTGTTGCATAGCCACCTGTCTTCCGGGGAGCGTCACGACGAATGGCACAAGATCCGTCAGGGTCGAGCTCGCATCGTTATAGGGGCGCGTTCGGCGGTGTTTGCCCCCGTGGATCCGTTGGGCCTCATCGTCGTGGATGAGGAACACGAGTTGTCGTATAAACAGGAAG
>CANLCA010000356.1 GCA_947487925.1 Verrucomicrobiales bacterium
AATTTTCAAAGTGCGCCTGGTGCTTGAATTGAACCGACTGAGGGGAACGCTTCTTGATCTCGTAACGCTCGGTATCAATAACCGGCGGGGTCTGCCAATGTGCGAGGTCAAAGGGGTCGCCTTTCCTGAAAAAGATGGAAAACTGCCCGCCCTCAGGGCCCATCCAAAAACGTTCCTCCCCTCCGAAGGCATTGATGTGGGGCTGTGGTTTCCTGGAGGCGATCAATTCCCGGTTGATCCAGCCAAAACTGGCTCCGGAAGGTCCATTGGCCGTGGAAGTCATGACTCGCCCTTGGTAGGAGGGAACGACAGCCACCTGGGAGCCACCCTTGTGATCTGACAGGATCAAGACTTCAACGTATTTGCTCAGAAACATCAGGTCGTCGGCAAACGTCGCCGCTTCAAGTGTTGGAGGCATAATCAGGAGAGAAGTTAGCGCGGAGATCCCAAAGAAAATGTGCGGTGCTGCTTTCATGCTGGTCGAGTACTGTAGAGCCGGAATCCACTTGCGTAAATGAATTCCGCGACACGAATTCCGCGGGTTCGGCTTGACCCGGTGGGTTCTTTAATGTGGGTTTCGGTCAGTCCTTGATTGCGCGGGCTGGGCTAGACTTCATCATTGCGCCTGCACGAAGCGGTCGCCTGGGCTGCTCACCGGCTGTCCGTTGGGGGCACGGGCTTTAAATTGGTGAGAGATTTGAAATTGCCAGCTTCGCACGCCTGCACAAACCCTTCGGTGACGGATTTCAACTGCTCCCATCTTCTCCTGATGCCCTCAGACTCTTTCGGAGTCACATGGTTGTCCCCGGTCGCCGTCGCAATCACCGAGAGTAGGTCGGCGAATTCTTGAACGATGGTGTTCGCGGCGGGTATAACGGCGTAAGGATGCGGCCATCTTGCCTTGGGGTTTTTGATAAAAAAGCCACCCGCACGTTCGCAAACCCACTGCACGATGCGTTCGTCCTCGGTGGTTTTATGCAGGGCCTCGATGCGGTCCAACGGGTTGGTCGATCCGCTGCCCGAGGCTTCGTCCGGGGGTTCCGCCCATTTGTAAATCAATGAAAGCGAAAGGTTCAGGTCGGACGCGATTTGTTTGGCGCTTGTTTTCTGGAGGACTTCGTGAAGAAGTTCGTGGGAGTGCATGGTGTGGAGTGCTACCGGGCTGGGATTCAAATTGGCCTGCTTCGATGCTGAAGGAAAGTCTTCCAATCTTCAATAGTGTCTACGTCGGACAGTTGACGTAGCCTGGCGACGCTCAATCCAGCGAGTTTGGCGCGCTCGACAGTTTGCTCCAGAACCTTGTCTGTGCCCCAGTCCACTCCGGCGAACACCGACGGATAGAACCGGTTCAGGCCGATCAACCAATACCCCCCATCGGCGGCAGGTCCCAGCACCATATCCTGTGTTTGAAGGGAGGTCCACGCGGACTCGAGATCGGACTCTTCGATATAGGGACAGTCTGATCCGACGACGACGATGCTGGAGGCTCCCCGGCAAAAAAGACTTTCGAAACAACGCGCAAGCCGGTCCCCGAGCTCACCGAGGCCCTGGGGCTCTGAGGTCCATCCTGGTTGCAACCACGGTTCGATGTCGATTTGAGCGTTGTCCGGCGAGTAGCGTATCACGACTTCGCGAGATCGAGCCAGGGTGGAGAGAACCGATTGCGCGAGGATGCAGTAGGCTTTGAGGGCTTCATTCTCACCCAGGCAACGAGCCAAGCGGGTTTTGACCAGGCCCGATTGCGGAGCTCTGGCGAAAAAGACGAGTCGTCTCATGACGAAGGCTGAAGGTGCGACGGTCAGCGAGGCATTGCAAGGATTGCCCTGCCATCCTTAAACCTGGAAAGAGCCATTGAATTAACCACAAACAACGCAGAGAAGGCAAAGCCAAGCACTCGTGGAGTTCTGACGGACGGATGAGCCTCACCAGGCAGGCGACCCTTTGAAGAGTCATCGTTTTTCGCAACGGATTCCCTTTGTGTTCTTTGTGAACTTTGCGGTTAAATGAACTGCCGAATTAAGGTTAAAACGGCAGTCGCCCAGGGCAAATCCTCCGAAGGTTCTGGGGAGAAAGTCGTTTCAAGCCGCAGAAGAGACCACGCCAGAAAGGATTTGCCTTATCCCTCTTCGAGCCTCTCTGCTCCTGGGAATTATCCGTCTTTACTTCGCACCTTTACCAACACAGCCAATGGATCGAAATCGTTTTGAAATCGTGCAATTGGGTCCCACGATCCCAGGATTCAAGGCACCGGGATCTTGGGCACACCCGCATGGATGCGCAGCAGATCTCGGTCCGTGTTGGGCACGGCGGGAGGCCCTTGGATCCAGGGCTTTCTTCTGGAGATTTCCAAGGTGTTAGGCTCCAGCCAACGCCAGGTTTCCGCGTGGCCATCTGCGAAACTCAGCACGCAACCGTTATTGTGCCGAGCCGAGGGGAAATCGATCCACTGCCACACACCGGGTTGGGTGACAGTGAGGCGGGCATTCTCGATGCTATTTTCGTGTTCGTCGAGAAAAACAAACGCTTTCGACGGAGGAGGATCAGTGATTTGGGAAGCCCTGTGCCAGCACGAGCGGCTTTCAGGGTCAGGCTGATCGTTCATGTAGGAATTCATCGAAACGCTTCGGGAGCGGGGAATCTTGCCAAGATCAAGAACTGTTGATCGATCCGCCGGGCATTTATAAATCTGGATTGAACGGTTGTAAGGGAAGAGGACGCCTCGCTCGACGTTCAGACTGTTGGTATCTGTCCACGCGTTGCCGTTGATCCAGGTTTCGCTGGTGGCGATGTAGCCCTGGCGGTTCCGGCTCGACGCCGTGGCGTTCGCAGGCAAAGAATCGTTGAAATCGTCCACGTAAAGCATCCAGCATATCTGGAGCTGGCGATAGTTGTTCAGGCAGGCGATCTGTAGGCCCTTCGATTTGGCCCTGCTGAAGGATGGAAGCAAAAGGCCCGCGAGGATCGCGATGATGGTGATGACGACCAGGAGTTCGATGAGAGTGAAGGCGCCTAGAAGACCGCGATGCTTGGAGAAGCGGCTTGCGGGAAACCTGGCATCACCTTCCGGTCTGGGGCGCGAAGAGTGGCTAGTGTGGTTCACGAGGTGGAGTCGTGTCGCGGGATAAAGCCCAGCAACGATTGCGGGCTGTCGAACAGGATCGCCCGCGCCACTTTCAATGCCTCGGCCTGGGAAAATTGACCCTGTGCAACTCTTTCTCCGAGCACCTGAGCGAGTTGTTTCCGGACCAGGATCGCCTTTGCATACGTCCATTCCACACAATAGGCATCCGAGAAGAATCCGACTTGCTTGTTGGCGGGAAGCATATCGAGCCGCTCAGCCAAGACCTGGCGGATTGTGTCGGGGAAGAAGTTGTGCCACCAGCAGCCGGCTAGGCTTAGGTTTGGCAGCTCGCGAGCTAGGGTGCAGAGGGATTGGTTCGCGTGGCGGCTGGCCAGAAAACATTGGAAGTGCAACCGTGGATGCCGGCCGATCATCTCGCCCAACCTGGCCACGGTGGATTGAGAAAGCCGGCTGGCTGTCTCGAAGGGAAGTGGCTCAGCCCCAAGACTGAATTGAAACACGATGCGTTCGTTGTGTTTTTCAAGAGCGGTCAGGTAAACCTCGTTGATGTAAGAGGCATAAATATCCCTCTCGGCCTCGGCTGCTTGAGGGCGGTGTGCCAGGGCGGTTTCCATTTCGACATCCGCCACCGTGCGAAAGGCGATGTCCGTGGAAATGTGCGTTGCTGTGGAGAGAATCTGCCCCAGGGGCATGGCGCCCACGTAGTGCGCCACCGCGTCATGGACGTCCGCGAGAGAACGGATCACTCGCGCTGTTGGGGGACGCTCTCCAGCACCGATGGGTGAGGGGCTCTCGGGGGTCCTTCCCCAGCAGCGTTCGAGTTCGTAGAGCGCGGTGTCGAATTCCCCCCACTGGCAGCGTGTGAAAAAGCCCCACTCAAGGGCGTATTGGAGACGATCATCATCCTCCCCGAGGCCGCGCCGGGCAATCTCCGTGCCGGTGCGCCGGATGTTGACTCGGTCGAGGATCGAACGATGCCATTCGCGGTCTTCGGCCCGTTGGCGAATCAGGGCGTCCAGCCGGCGCCAGTTCCCTGGAGTGATGGGTTCGTGCCACTCATAGAGATCGGCCAGTATGATCCGGACGCCCCAGAACGAACTGGTGTTTTGAATCGCCGAGAGAAACGGCAACGCCTCCTGGATGCGCGAGTGCGCTTCCGATTCATCGGGCCATTGTGGATATTGTGTGAGCCGCGCGCCGCTCGGGCAGCCCGCGGCGTAGAGATCGCTAACGACCATGTGATAGAGCAGGACGTCGTGCAGGCCGCGGGCCCCGAGACGTCCGCCAACGAGATGGGTGTGGACGTCGATGACGGG
>CANLCA010000357.1 GCA_947487925.1 Verrucomicrobiales bacterium
CGCGCCCTCGACATCGCCCGCACCAAAGTGGGTTCGATGCTGGTCGTCGAGGACATCGTCATTCAAAATATCGCGCTGACGAAGGAGCTGGAACACGCCATCGAGGCCAAGATGATTCAGGAACAGGACGCTTCGAAATCCAAATACCTCCAGCAACGCGCGCAGATTGAAGCTGACACTTCCGTCATCAAAGCCAACGGCGAGGCGGAGTCCATTCGAATCCGTGGCAAGGCGCTGAAAGAAAATCCCAGCTACATCGATTTGCAGGTTGTGGACAAGTGGGATGGCTTCACGCCTTTGGTCATCGGAGGCAGCGACAATTTTGTGTTGCCGTTGCAGGATCTTGAACGTTTGCGAGAGTCCAAAACTCATGCACCCGCCCCATCGCAATCAGCGCCCTCTGCCAGGCAACGCCCCCCCTCACGCTAACGCCATGAACCCTCTGCCTCTCGTTAGAATCATCGGTTTCGGAGTGCTGATTTTCGTGCTCCTGACGATCAGCGCCACGGGCACGTACGTCGTTGAGCCGGGCACGCGCGGAATCAAGGTCACCCTGGGGAAGACCGCGGACCAATTCCTGCCAGAAGGGTTCGGCTTCAAATCGCCACTCATCACAACCATTGTGCCGGTCAGCATCCGCCAGAAAACGCAGTCGGTGCGTGCGGAGTGTTTTTCATCAGACTTGCAGCAGGTCATCCTGGACTCGCGCGTCCTCTACCGCGTGCCGGAACAGGCTGTGGTGGAGATTTACAAGGAGTTTGCCGGGGACCCCTTCGACAGCCTCATCGCCCCCCGAGTGCAGGAGGCACTCAAAGAAGTCACCGCATTGCTTACCGCCGAGCAAATCGTGAAGAGCCGCGAGGAGATCAAACAAAAGGCGCTGGCGGCGGCGAGACTCAAAATTGGCACGTTGCTCAAGGTTGAAGACATCGTCGTCCGGAACATCGATCTCTCCAAGGAGCTGGAAAGAGCGATCGAAGCGAAGATGGTAGCCGAACAACAGGCGGCGCAGGCTCGCTTCACGCAGGTGCAGACCCAAATCGAGGCCGAGACTGCCATCATCAGCGCACGTGGCGAAGCGGAATCCATCAAGGTGCGGGGCGACGCGCTCAAGCTCAACCCAGCGTTCCTTCGTCTTAAGCTCGTGGAAAAATGGAACGGAAAGTCGCCCCTTGTGGTCCCTGCCGACGCGAACAACACCGGAGCCGGGCTTCTGCTGCCTCTCGGTTCTGCGAATGGACCAGCAACCCCATGAGCCTTCAGCCACGGGCCAAGGCCGGCTGTCAGTTTCTCGCTCTAGCGACCGTGTTGATCGTGCTGGCGCTGATGTTCAAACCAGCGTTTGCCTTCGTCGAAATGGCGGCCCGAGAACTGCGTTACTTTTGGTGGCTCGTGCTCCTCGTCGCTCTCGCCTTCTGGTTGATCTGGGGAGTCGGTCGAAAGCCGAAGCAATAATGCCACAGTGCGAAATCTAACCTTGAACTTACCGAGAGACATCGCCCGGATCGTGCAGTTCTTGCTCCCCACCCTCATCGTGCTGGCAATCGCCCCCCTCCTGCACGCGGCATCGGCCGGGCCCTCCCACTGGCCCCAGTTCCGTGGCGCCGATTCACTGGGCGTCGCCGATGGCTCGAAGTTCCCGGACCGGTGGGGCACCAACCAGAATGTGGCATGGAAGATTGAGATCCCTGGGCGCGGTTGGTCCTCGCCGATCGTTTGGGGTGACCGCGTGTTTGTCACCTCGGTCGCCAACGAAGGCGACAGCGAGGAACCAAAAAAGGGGCTTTATTTCGGTGGCGAACGCAAGGAGACGCCAAAGTCGGCACACCGTTGGCTTGTGTTGGCCTACAGCCTGAAGGACGGCCGGGAACTGTGGCGACGGGAGGTTCGGCGTGGCGCACCATCCAACCCGCTTCATGTGAAGAACACGTATGCGTCGGAAACCCCTGTCACCGACGGCGAACGTGTTTACGCATCCTTTGGAAACGTCGGGTTGTTCTGCTTTGACTTGGCTGGGAAAGCACTCTGGTCCACAAACTGGCCGCCCGTACAAACCCGGTACGGCTGGGGCTCAGCAGCCTCGCCCGTGTTGCGGGATGGTCGCCTTTTTCTGGTGAATGACAATGAAGACCAATCGTTCATGGTGGCTCTCGATTCGAAGACCGGACGCCAGCTCTGGAAAGTCAACCGCGACGAACCCAGCAACTGGGCCACGCCCTATGTCTGGCAGAACGAAAAGAGGACGGAGCTGATCACCCCGGGCCGTAAGAAGGTCCGTTCTTATGATCTCAACGGCAATCAACTCTGGGAGTTTGATGGAATGTCATCGATCGTGATCCCGACCCCTTTCTCGAAGTTCGGCCTGCTCTACGTGTGCTCAGGCTACGTCGGAGACAAGACGCGGCCGGTCTTCGCGATACGACCGGGTGCCTCCGGTGATATCAGCCTCAAGGCAGGCGAAACCAACAACGCTTCCGTCGCATGGTACCAGCCGACGGCCGCGCCCTACAACCCGTCGCCCTTGCTCTATGGAGATCTGTTTTACGTGCTGTTCGATTTCGGCTTCCTCAGCTGCCACGACGCCAGGACTGGTCGGCAGGTTTACGAGAAACAACGCGTTCGCGAAGAGCCCACATCCTTCACCGCGTCCCCTTGGGCGGCCAACGGCAAAATCTACGCGCTCAGCGAAGACGGGGACACGTTCGTGTTTCGCGCCGGATCCGAATACGACCTCCTGCACAAGAATTCCCTGAATGAGATGTGCATGGCCACACCCGCCATAGCGAGAGACCGGTTGCTGATCCGAACCATGACAAAGCTTTACTGCATCCAATGAGAACCACGGGAAAATGGATCACCCTTAAAACAGCGAAGAACCCTGATTTTCGCTTAGTGACACTCATGGTGAAGAAGTTACGCTGACTGAGCACCTCACCCATACAGTGAACCGGCGTCCCGATCGTTATTTTTCACATCTTATTGTATCAGTGATAATTAGCGAAGATTAGTGGTTTCTCAGCTGCTTTTTCCAGGTTTAAGGATCAATGCTATGGACCGCTGTTTTCAAAATCGAGCCCATCGCCAAAACAACGATAAAGGCATCGATCACTGAGGCCGTTGAACGGAGTGAGGGGTTCAACTCCTGTCTTGCTGTTCCATCCGGCGGAAGGAGCGTCCGTGTTCAGGATTGCTGAATTTCCTGAGGCGGAGCCAATTCCCCCTCCCAACGCGCCATGACCGCCGTAGCGAGGCAATTACCGGCGAGATTCACCGTGGTACGCGCCATGTCCATCAACTCGTCCACTCCGATGATCAAGACCACGCCTTCGAGCGGCAAGCCGAACGTGACAAGGGTGCCGGCGAGAATGACCTGGGAGGCACGCGGGATGCCCGCCATGCCTTTGCTGGTCAGCATGAGCGTCAACATGATCGCCACCTGCTGGCCAATCGAAAGCTCTATCCCGGCGGCCTGCGCAACGAACACTGAGGCGACCGCCAAATAAAGCGTCGAACCGTCCAAGTTAAAGGAATAACCGAGCGGCATCACGAAGGACACGATGCGCTTGGGCACACCGAAGGCGATCATGCGCTTCATCGCGTCGGGTAGAGCTGCGTCGGATGAGGTGGTCGTGAACGCGAGAATCGCCGGCTCACGGATGGCCTTCAGAAATTTCCATACAGGAATGCGAGCCCAAAGAGCCACGGGCAGAAGCACCAGGAGGCAGAAAACAATCAACGCTCCGTAAAGCGTGAGGATAAGTTTGCCCAGGTTAAGCAGCACACCCAGCCCACTGTGTCCTACCGTGTAGGCCATCGCCGCACCAATCCCGAAAGGCGCGAACTTCATCACCACTCCAACGAACTTGAACATCACCTCGGTCAGCGACTCGCAAAAGCCGAGCATCGTATCACGGTGGTGGCCCTGCACCTGAGCCAAGGCTATCGCGAATAGGATGGCAAAAACCACGACTTGCAGCACGTCATTCGCCGCCGCTGCTTCGAAGAAGCTCTTCGGCACCGAGCGCTCCAAGATGCCTGCCAGCGTAATCTTTTCCGCTGGGGCCTTCACCACGGAGGGATCGGGGGGAGGGAGTTTCACCCCGACACCGGGCTGGGTGAAATTGACCGCGGCCAAACCCACCAACAGCGCCAGAGTCGTGACGATTTCGAAATAGAGGATCGACTTAAAAGCGAGTCGCCCGACCGCCTTGAGGTCATCTGCGTGCCCCGCGATCCCCACAACGAGCGTACCGAAAACGAGCGGAACCAACAGGCACTTGATCAGGCGCAAAAAGATGTTTGAAACGACCTTGAGCTGCTGCGACTCAATAGGAAAAAGCGCTCCG